>JAYVPE010000352.1:0-5185 GCA_043757575.1 Pirellula sp. | reverse complement strand
ACGACGACTTCATCAAGGAGTTGCAATTGCCATGAGTGACCGATCCTTTAGTGAGGAAGAGCTTCGCAATGAAGTCATCCATCGAAGCAATCTTGGTGAATCGGAGCGACGAATTGCCAAGCAACTGGGAGTGAGCCGCTGGAAGGTGACGAAGATCATTCGTCAAAACCGCAAAAGCCGTAGCGTGCAAGAACCGAACTTGGAGTCTTCGTCGCAACCACCGAATCCTACCGATACGATACCAGCAAGTCTTGGTCGGCCGGTCCAAAAACGTGCTAGCAAGCTCGAAGCATTCGAGTCGCAACTCCAGCAACTACTCCAGCGATATCCGCGAATCACCGTGATTCGACTTCAAGAGGAGTTGCAAGGTGTGGGTTACACGGGAGGTTACTCGATTCTGACCGAACGGGTGAGAGAGCTCCGCGCCCGACCAGCCAAGCCGCTGACGGTCCGCTTCGAAACCGGCCCTGGTGCGCAGGCTCAGATGGACTGGTCGACTTACGAGATCGACTTTACGCAACGCACTATGGCTACCGGCCCTGGGCCTGCCAAATCCGACGGCCCCAGACCAAAGGCAAAGTGGAACGCCCGTTTTATTATATCGAAACGAATCTGCTGGGCGGTCGCCAGTTCCGATCCATCGATCATCTCAATGAAACGGCCCGCTGGTGGTTGGCCGAGGTGGCCGACAAGCGTATTCACGGAACAACCAAGAAAACGCCGCTGGAGCTACATGCCGAAGAGATGCCGCATCTGCTCGCGCTCCCTTCGTTGCAATTCGATACGGCTCAAGTGGTTTATCGCATCGTGGATACCGATGGAACGATCCAAGTTGCCAGCAACCATTACTCGGTTCCTTGGGAGCGAGTGGCAGATCTGTTACCAGTTCGGATCCTGGCGGATGAACTGGTGGTCTACAACCAAGCGCTGATGGAGATCGCGCGTCACGCTCTGCTGGTTGGTCAAACTGGCCAACGCCGTATCGATCCAAGCCATCTTCCTCCGAGGGATCACGAAGCTCAAATGAAATCCCTTCGTGAACGATATACCACGCTTGGCTCATCAGGGTACACCCAAACCGTCGTGGCAACAGTTAAGCGAAAGCGAGCGGGAGACAATTGACAAGCTTACCGATTCAAAGCCGATCCCACCTCGTCATAGCCAAGAGTATCAAGACCTGCTCTACGGCAAGAAGGAGACACCACCGGAAATTAGGCCACCCGAGATACCCTTCACCCTTGAGCACCGGCTTGATCTGTGTCTCGAACCACAGGTCCAACACATAGTGCAAGTATACGTTTGCTAACAAGGGAGAAAGAACAGAACCCTGCGGAACTCCTTCGTCCGCGTCCTCGCGACGGCCTTCGATCATCACGCCCGCTTTAAGGAACTTAGTTATCAGTTTCAACATGCGAGGATCCGAGATACGCTTCTGCAAGAACTCCATTAGGTGTTCATGCGATACGTTGTCGAAGAAAACTTTTATGACTGCATCCGAAATCCAGTTCACTCGTTTCATTTCCGATTAGAAATTGAGCCACTTTAGCGGCGTGGCTGGCCCGCCAATTTTGGGAGGTTGATGCTGGTGCTCTCACGTTTTTGGAACCCGTAAATCATTGCCTGCAAGTGTCTTATTTAAGTAGACTATACATTCGTGAGCGGAAATAGTGACCATTGAGCATCGCGTAGGATGGCCGAAGGAGCTTCGGCGGTTGCACCGGAAGCAACTCGCATGCAGAGGTAGGAACTGGGAGAATTGGCAACGATTCTGAGCGGGACGAGACCAGATGAACTAGGACAATCGGCCTGAGCGTCCCGTTTAACGAGATTTCGCCGCCAAAAGCTCGTCGCGCTAGATATACGCCGTTCTGCCACTGGCCGACGTCTGTCGTCCTGGGCGCTTGACTAAAGGGTATCATCTAGCGATGAATATCAATGCAACCAAAATCCGCGACTTCCTAAGCAATCTGCCTCCACATTTGGCTGAGCGCACTTTTTTGAAATCAAGCGGTCCGGCAGACCACGTCGGCGAATATGTTCTCTACTGGACGCATCATGCGTTGAGAATGGATGAAAACCCGGCTCTTGACTTTGCAATGCATCTGGCCAGACAACACAAACTGCCCTTGGTCGTCTACCAAGGTCTTTCCGAACAATACCGTTTTGCTTCCGATAGACACCACACATTTATCCTCGAGGCCGCTCGAGATCTGGAGGCCAGTTACGCGAAACTTGGAATCACCTACGTATTACACGTGGATCGCAATGGAGCCCGCCAGCCACGATTGGCTCGGCTTGCTAAAACGGCAGCCGTTTTAGTAACGGACGATTTTCCTATTGAAGCGACCAGTAAGTGGATCGATCGGCTTGCACAAGCAAATTGGTGTCCAATCGTCCTGGTGGATACGGCATGTGTGGTTCCCTCACGCATGATCGGAAAAGCGTACGAACGCGCTTTTGCATTTCGCGACGCAACCGTAACACGTTTCCGCGAACGCGTTGACCAACCGTGGCCCCTGCTTGCTGTAAAACCCACGCTTGCAACTCCCCCCATTGAGACGTTGAAGCTACGCTGCCAAAGCATCGCTGAATTGGTATCGCAGTGCAAAATCGATCACTCGATCGGGCCAGTCGCAGATACTCGTGGCGGTTCGCAAGCAGGTTATGCTCGATGGCAAAACTTTCGAAAAAACGGACTTCGCGGTTATGCAAAACGTCGAAACCAAATTGAAGTTGACGGCGTTAGTCGGATGTCTGCTTACCTGCACTATGGAATGGTCTCACCCTTTCGAATTGCACGAGAAGCTTCGGCAGACGGCGCAGAAAAGTATCTGGACGAATTGTTGATATGGCGTGAACTAGCGTATGCCTTTTGCCATTATCGAACGGATCTGGAAACCGATGCGAGCCTGCCGTCGTGGGCGATCGCTACCCTTTCCCAGCACGTTAATGACCCGAGGAACCGCTTGTCATGGGAAACACTCGCACGCGCCAAGACCGGCGAACGATTGTGGGACGCAGCCCAACGCAGTCTACTTAAACATGGAGAACTCCACAACAACGTCCGTATGACTTGGGGTAAAGCGATCCTCGAATGGTCAATCGACCATCATCAATCGCTCTCGCGACTGATCGATCTCAATCATCGCTATGCACTCGATGGACGTGATCCTGCTTCCTATGGCGGGATCTTGTGGTGCCTCGGTCAATTCGATCGACCCTTTTTCCCCGAACAACCCATCTTGGGAAGCGTGCGGTCGCGACCGGCATCGATCCATGCGGAACGAACCAACATTGAAGCTTACGAAAGGAAGGTCGACCGAGCGGCGTCGCAGCCATCACCTCGCATCGCCATGATTGGAACTGGGCTGGCGGGGCTCCTGTGCAGCCGGACTCTACATGACCAAGGACTGCAAATCCAGAGCTTTGAGAAATCGCATCGAGTCGGCGGACGCGCATCGACGAGAATCGCGGATAGCACGATTCAATTCGATCACGGAGCTCAATATTTTACAATACGCGAGAGTGTGTTGAGTCCCTACGTGGAGTCTTGGTGCGCCGACCAACATCTCGCTCTATGGAAATGCCACATCGTCTCAATCGATGAACCTGGATCCTTTCGCGAAGTAGCGCAATTAAATCGTTTCGTCGGGACGCCTCGGATGGAATCGCTTGGTCAGCACTTATCGACGGACTTGTCAATTGAACTCGAGACGGAAGTCGCTAAAGTCGAAGTGGGTCCGAACGGCTACCGACTGGTTTCTAACATGGATCGCAATCTAGGTGAGTTTGATATTGTTCTTTGGAATTGCCCACCACTCCAAGTTGGAACGCTAGTCCCTGCGTCCTGTCAATGGCGGGCGGAGTTATCCAAAGTGGAAATGGTTCCGTGCTGGGCGGTGATGCTCGCATTCGAAAATCGATGGAACATTCCTTTCGATGGTGCCTTTATCAATTGTGGATCACTCGGATGGATGGCGCGAGACTCAAGCAAGCCTTCTCGTTCGACGGCGTTGGATACTTGGGTACTGCATTCCACAGTCGACTGGGCGAGCGCAAATGTCGACATATCCAAAGAAGCGGCAATAACCAGCCTAATTGAAGAAGCCGAAAGAGTGACCAACCAAAAGATGCCGGAGCCGAGTCTGAAAAAGGCTCATCGTTGGCTCTATTCTCGGCCAATAGAATCGTTAGCAGACCAGTTGCTTTGGGACGAAATGCATCGACTGGGGGCATGCGGAGACTGGTGTGGAGGTCCGCGCGTCGAGGGCGCATTGATGAGCGGCATCGCTCTCGCCGGACGAGTACTTGGATCACTGCACGAACGTACTCAGGCACATTCCTTTTCGACTCCCATTCAGTTAGAACTCTTCTCGTGACAAATCCACTAGCTGCCCTCGTCTATCCTCATCAACTCTGGAAGAGCAATGCTGCCGTCGCCGCGGCTCAATCCGTCGTTCTCGTCGAGGATCCGCTGTTCTTTACCCAATACCAATTTCACGCTCAAAAGATACTGCTGCATCGCGCGTCGATGACCGAGTATGCGGAAACATGCAAGGCTTTGGGCAAAAAAGTCCAGCGAATCGAATCGAAATCGATTTCAGATTCGAGCGAGATAGGGGCGATCCTCAAATCGATGAAGATAAAAAGAGTCGTTGCTATCGAGCCCACCGATTGCTGGCTCAAGCAGCGGGTATCTGCAGGCTGCCGCGATGCTCAAATCGAAGTGGAATGGTTGCCTGATGACTCTTTTCTCACGCCTGCCGAAGTGATGCAGCAATGGACAGAGAATAAGAAGCACTATCACTTTACCGATTTTTACATGCATCAGCGCAAGCGTTTGAAGCTATTGCTCGATGCCAATGGCAAACCTTTAGGTGGCAAATGGACTTTCGATACGGAAAATCGAAAAAAACTGCCGAAGGGTATCACGGTTCCCCAATTGAGGACACCCCTCGAGCGACCCAGTGTTGCGGAGGCCAAACGCTACGTCGCAAAAGAGTTTCCGAACGCCTTAGGAACTATGGACGCGTTTTTCTACCCCGTCACGCATGCGGAAGCCGCCAAATGGCTGGACTCTTTTATTGACGAACGACTAGCGTCCTTCGGTGATTTCGAAGATGCCATTTCTAAGCAAGAAGCATTCCTGTTCCATAGCCTGCTAACGCCGATGCTCAACATAGGT
>JAYVPE010000351.1:0-19903 GCA_043757575.1 Pirellula sp. | reverse complement strand
AATCTATCCTAATCCGACTTCCAAAACCGCAAACCACTAACCGCCAGCCACCCCAGCCAAACCGTCAATGTGGCTCAATTCCTGATCGGAATCGACAGTTATGATCGACGCCTGTTGGATGCGTGAAGAATTGGTTAGTGAGACATAAATTCCTTTCACGATCCGCTTGCTCAAACATAGTTGAACAGGCTCAACTGCGAGGTGCCCGCAAGGAGTTTTAAGCTGGCTGTGTATGCAACTTGTCTTGCTTGAAGCTCAGAAATAGTTTTGGCTAAATCGGCATCTAAGTTTTTAGACTCATCTGCTTTCATCTCGATCTTATTGTCTTCTTGCAGACTCTTCAGGTCGTCAATGCGTTGCTGCTGTACACCGAGTGAGCCACGGCTCAACGAAAGTCTCGACAAATCTGCATCGACCAATCCCACGGCACGTGCGACCGCAGCGGTGTCCTTGGTCGCAATGGCTTCTTTAAGGCGAATCAGCGAATTAAAAACCCCTTTTACCTCTTGCGGATTCGGGTCTTTGCCAATGACCGTATAAGTTGTGCCCGCAAGAGACGCTACCGCTTCTGAACTTCCTTTGGGAATCAGACCAAGCCCTAGGGCGGCTTGACTGCTGCCTGCGTTACCAACCGTGATTGGACCAGGCGTTGTCGTCAGTGGAGGCCCTAGCGGATTGGGTACGTAAACGGAAGAACTGATTGTAATTCCATTTCCAGAGGCGTTCAGACTGGCCGTGATCTTTGTCGCTGGATCTTGATTGCTGACGTGGTTGTTGATGCGATCAAGTACATCCTGGACCGTTGACGTACCGACCAAATCCAACGCGAATTCACTACCATCGTTTCGCCGGAAAGACAGATCTGGACCATCTGCAGAATATATTCCTTGTCCGAAATTTAACTGATCCAAACGAAGACCACCGTGGAAAGTTCGCAACCCTAGCCGTTCTGCAAGATCGCCAGTGTTCTCGCCAATCGAAAAGTCGCCACCACTTTGGGTCGAGCGCACGCGAAGACTTTGTCCATCGGGAGTGATGTCTGCGAGAACTCCTGCCCCTGAGAGGTTGATGGTATTAATCACATCCTCAAGTGTTACTGCATTGCCAACCAATATATTGTAGTTTTTGCCATTTTGCGTAATACGAATTCCATCATTTGCGTTGAACCCGGTATTGCCGTTGAGTTGCGAAAGGAGAGTCGTCGGTCGAAGGACAGGATCGAGTGGAGAACCAGTGATCGGCACCGGCGTGGATGGAGTTTCGGCCAGGATGCCTAGGTCGGAAGCCGTACGTCCCGTCCCGGATTCCAATATGCGCAACTGCCCTGGACCACCGTCGGCGTAAGCAGCCACTATGGATCCGCCATTCAAACTGAACGTGACACGGCGACCGCTTAAGGGTGCTGCGCCGTTTACTCGCTCGATCACATCGTTGAGTGTATCTGAACCTGTAAGGTCTACAGTCAGACGTTCGAGACCATTCGACAGTTGGATTGCGCCAGGCGAAATTCCTTTCCCGCCATTGAGGTCCGCAAGACGTGTTTGACCGATGGCTGCTGGATTTAGATCAACACGCGAAACAACACTATCAGAAATAAGGCCAAACGCTTTTTGGCCGGTAACATTGTGAGCAATGTATTCGCCTGTCTCTGCAATGGTCATGAGGTCGAGATCATTGCCAGTAAACTGAACCGTACTTTTATCGTTCGATACCGTTGGTATATCGACTCTTCCGCCGGTGAACAAATAGCGATCTTGATATCGAGTATTCGCCGCAGAAGTGAGTCGATTGATGGTTGCGTCGATTTGAGAAATCCAGCCTGCTCTTTCGTCATCGCTATTGACATTCCCGGCGCCCTCCACACCGAGGCCTCGCATTTCAGTCATGACCTCTTGAACGTTGCCCAACGTCGATTCGGTCACATTGAGGTAGCCTTGCGAAGAGTCCAGATTTCGAAGCGTTTGGTCTCGAAATTCGAGATCACGCTGGATGCCGATAACTCGGATTGCTGCTGTAGGATCTTGACTCGGCAGGTTGTAGCGTTTTCCTGAACTCAACTGATCTCCGAGCTGTTCAATTCCGAGTTTGCTAACCTGAACTTGGTAGAGAGAACGGTAGCGTGCAAGTGCATCGCTCGTACGTCCGGCAACAACAGGATAAAAGGAATTAAGCATGGTTCAATCGGTTTCGTGTACTAGATAATATGGACCAAAGTATCCAGCATTTCCTTCGCGACTGAAACGAGCTTGGAAGTTGCTTGAAACGCTCTTTGATAGAGCAGCATTTTGACAGCCTCTTCGTCGAGATTGACCCCTGAAATCCCAAGATTTTTAGCTTCAAGCGTTTGTTGGAAGTTTCTAAGTCCATCCGTAACACCTTTTTGGGAATTAATATCGCGTGTGGTACCTGCAATCATTTCGCCATAGAGTGCGTTAATGTTTCGCCCGCCAAGTAGCTCCGTTGATTTGGAAAAGGCTTCGGCAATTTTTATCGCGTTGTCCGCTCCATTGCCTATACCCTTGAGGCTTGTGGCAAGTTGCGAAGGGTCATTGATGATGGTTGGTCGAACTTCGATAGTAGCTGCCGAGTCACCGCGAAAAAATGTGTTGATTCCGAGGGCAGCCAGAGCGCCGCTGGTGTCGTTAGCGAAACTGAACCGGACGGCTTCCGAGTCCGATTTGATTTCGAACCGCCCGTCATTGGTGATTCTTGCACTAAGTCCGTCGACAGCATCAATCGAGGTCGCCAGTTGCTGTGCAGTTGTATCGCTTGCGAGCCCCTGCTGTTTAACAAAGATGTCAATCGTTTTTGTTTTACCTGTCTTTACATTCGTGACTTCAATCACGAACGAACCGTTGTCGATGTTCAAGGCTGAGTTGGATTGCTCGATAGGAACGTTGGGGTTTTTCAGTACTGTCTCGCCAGTCGTTATGCCAAACCCCTTCGTACCTTGCCCTTGAGAATGGAGGCGGTTAACAACCCGAATAACATCGGCCGCTAGCGAGTTTAGTTTGCCTTTAAATCCTGTCGACGTTGCGGCGTTGGCGGATTCGTAAAGGCCCTTTACTTTGCCGCCGGTTATGTTCAAAGCGACATCCGTATCGGCCAATCTAATTTCGAGATGGTTATTTTCCTCTCCGGGCGTCAAACTAGCTTTGACTGGGCGAGCGATTCCGTCGCTTACTACGTAGTCGCCACCTACGAAAACGGTGACCGATCCGGAGGGTTGTTCAGAAACAGTGATGTCGACCAAGGATGCGAGTTCATCGAGCGCCTTCAATCGTTCGTCACGTAGGCCAACAGCATCGGAATTGGAGAGTGCACCTCCCTCCACTTCCACAATCCGCTGATTCAGTTTGGCGATGCTTTGCACGATACGATTGATATCAAAACCAGCAGAGGAAATTTCCGCTTGATTTCGTTTTGCAATGTCATCCACGCTACCGGAGAGGCTTTTTAACTGTGTAGCCAGTTCTTGCCCTCTGGAAATAGCGAGCGAACGGACGGAATCGCTACCGGGTTGGTTTGCAACATCTTGAAAGGCATTGGCGAACCGACTTAAATTGGATGAGAAGTCCTTGTCGGAAAGCTCATTCAGCAGACTCTCGATTTGGCCATTCGTGCCTTCTATCTGTTCTTGATAAGAAAGCTGGCTTTGTGTCTGCCTAAGTCGGTCGATCACAAAGTAGTCGAGCTTTTGTTGGATCCCGACCGCTTGAACACCCTGGCCAATGACTAGTTGGCCGGATTTATAACCGGGTGCAGGAGCTTGGACCAACTCTTGACGTAGGTAGCCAGGAGTGTTGACGTTAGCAATGTTGTTGCTGACTACCTGCAAACCGAGCTGATTGACACGCAGCGCGTTTGCCGAACCTTGAATTGCACTAAATAAACTCATGCGTGAATTCCTGCCGGCTTTTTGATAGCGGCTTTGTTTCGAGCAACCGGGCGCTCCATCTTTCTCCGCCGCTAAGCAGCTTCGTTAATGAGAAAGCCGCCTTCGTACGAATCGGATTCATTGGGCGAATAAGTCGCCCTCTCCATTGTGCCTGTTGATAAAATTAAAAGTAATTCAGTGATAAAGGACTTGGACTGAAAGGCAATAATCCACAATCCCATGCTCAATTGTTGGATTCGATTTAACTGGAATTCAAGGTTTGCGATTCGGTGTGTCCAAAGCGCGGGCCATTGTGTGTCTAACTGGACAGACAATCCTTTAAGACTATGCACAAAGTAGCCTAAACTCTTTGCATGACGAATCAATTGATGTCGGTCGTCCTTGCAGCTTTGAATCGTCGCGTGGATCTCCTCTCCGACCTTACTCAGACTGGCAATGTTGGAATAGTCGCCACTTAGGAAGTCCGATTGCACCTGAATAAGAATAGACTCCCACTGTTCTAGGACTTCACTAAACCTATCCAACCAAAGACCTGTGTCATTTATTAGTGTAGGAACCATTGTGATTTTTCGGATCCGAGTTGCAAAAAAGCGTTCATCCCGAATGAGGAGATGAACGCATTTGGAAAATTTTCGAACGGTACGAACTGACTCTAGAACTTGAAGGTTACGCCAAGGTCAAGACCGTGCAGAAAAAACGTGTTAGTGACCAGACGCGCTGCTGGTGCAGCCATCGTGCCACCGATGTTGCCAATGTCGACATTGCGATCGATTTGATCGCCTGCCATCGCAACGCTAGGGAACACTAGCAATGTATACCCAACGCCAAGTTGTGCGCGTCCAAGTTGATATTTCATCTTGGCACCTGCTTCAGGCAAGAATGTGAATTGATCTCGGCTGATTGTCCCGCTGTTGCTGCTTTGAGCAAACAAACCTCGGGCTGCGGTGCTTGTCGTAAGATTGGGAGCAACTTCGGTAGATTGACCACTGACATTACTGGTTTGATGAACGTTACCCATCGCGACTTTACCCAGTGCGGAGAACGTAAAACGACCCTTCGAGACTTCGTTTAGCAAACCAATATGGCCGCCATGAAACTGGTTCTTCGTCCCAAATGAATCTCGGGTGGTAATCACGGTTCCATTCTGAATCGTGTTGGTAATCCCGTCCGTATACTGGCTTGTCAGACCAAGTTCGCTATCTAGTCGAACAAACGTATAGCCACCGAGCAAATCGACACGGCTGGCGCCGTCTCGCACCAACAACGAACGGCCGTACAATTCGCCTGCGATGAGATCCACGTCGCTCTTGGTTTGGATGGTGCCAGTATTGGCACCGTTTGCACCAGCGCTCACGTTGACTAGGAAAGTATCCGACGCACCAATCGATGTGTTGAAAAATGGTATGCCGGTCGAATTGCCACCGTTCGTATAGGTCCTGGTGGGGCCATCGGTGAGAAGTCCCCAGCCGCGAGCTCCAACACCGAAGTTTTGACTGCAATCTGTCCAAACTCCCAGGTTGAGCCTCATTCCCACTAGCATATCAGTGCCAATTAGATTGTTGGGACCACCTGCCAAAGGGTTTGTTGGAAGCACAGTAGGATTGTTTCCTCCTACGACCAACGGTCCACCGCCCATTCCCTTGGGCCACCAGAGAAGGGTTTCACTTTCGAACCAACCTGAGGAGCTATCGAAGCTACCGATTCTGCTTGCCGACGTGCCACACGTAGCGGCTCCGCACGAACCGACTTTTGCGGAGTTGCCAACTGCGGTTGAACCGTAGGAGGTCAATCTCATTCCATTGTTGGAATAGGCGTCGCCCATCCCATTGTCTGCGACGACATTCGATCGAAACGCTGCTGGTCGAGCGTCCTGTCCAAGTGCAGTCTCAGTTTCCGATCCTTGTCCGCCGCCGTCACCGATGCGACCAATGCTCGAGATGGGGCCAGAAGAGGAGTAGTCTTGCGCCAACGCGTTTACGGAACTACCAGTTCCACAAAGTGAGGCAATAACGAGGGTCAGTCTAATTCGGTTTTTTTTCATAATTTCTTTCTCGCTGAGCGATGGCTTGCGTACCGTTCGCATAATTGGATCGGCAGGATTCGGTGGAAACTGAGGATAAATGAGAACTTGCGGTATATTCCTCCCAGCCTTCCCAAACTGCCTCAGCCGGATTTTCGTGTACAAAAAGCCTAAAGCTAAGCGGTTTGGTTCGAATGCGAGAACGAAACTTCGGACGGTTTCGCCTGCGATGCTTACAATAGGAATGCATGTATCCTGCACCGATCCAGCACCCTACTCGCTGATGTGCATGCTTGCACAACAGTCGACCATTTTCCGAACAAAAACCCCGCCCGGTATGCGGGACTTACAACGAATAATCCATGTCCAGTTTGATTGATCCTGCACCAGACAAACCCACGAAATCCGGCATCGCTCAAGCTGGTGGCGATCGCAAACTTCATTTGCCTAGTCGGCCGCACGTCTCCTCAGGCTGGTCCATACCGGGTGTTGCTCAATACAAAATCAATCAGTGGCTGGAGCAAACGCGGGCCGTTAACGCTTGGGAAAACCATCGACGCGAGCTGACTGAACCGCAGTTGCGCAAGGAAGCACTTTCGCTGGTCTATCGATCCAAGAGTGGTGAGGTTCTTGCGACTCTGCTGCCTGAAATGTACTCACTGATACGCGAGGCCGGACAGCGGGCTCTCAACATGCGTCACTACGATGCACAAATTCTCGGGGGAATCTGTTTATTTCATGGATGCATCGCTGAAATGCAAACTGGCGAGGGGAAGACACTGACAGCCACCTTACCCTTGGCACTTCACTCGTTGGTCGGCAAGGGCGCGCATCTTGCCACCGTCAATGACTACTTGGCCGAACGTGATACCGACTGGATGAAGCCGCTATATGACTTGCTCGGTATGCGAGTTGGCACGGTTTTAACGCAGCTCGATCAAGACCAACGTCGAAAGGCTTATGCTGCTGACATAACCTACGGGACGGCCAAAGAGTTTGGATTCGATTTTTTGCGAGATCGATTGCTCATGCGAGCACAAGGACGTGCGATCGATGACTTCCTCGGGAGCGGATCGCAAGAACGTTGGACGTCGGCTGGCGAACAACCCGTTCAACGCGGTATGCATTTCTGTCTAGTGGATGAAGCCGATAGTATCTTGATAGATGAAGCGAGGACGCCATTGATTATCGGTTCGCTCGGCGACGAATCCCGTGAAGTGGTGATTGCTACATTCAAGTGGGCCGCTGAGAATGCTCGGTCTTTTGTCTTAAAGGAACATTTCACCATCGAAGAGGATACTCGCAAGATTGAGCTGACTTCCAAGGGACGTCAATTCGTGCGATCGATTCCTCGAAGCGAAGAGATCCGATTGGCAGCCCTAGTCGATTTGTACGAGTACATCGAACGCGCAATTAAAGTACATCGCGATTTTCATCTGGAACGACAGTACGTCGTTGTCGACGACGAAATAGTCATCGTCGATGAATTCACTGGTCGACTGGCCGAAGGACGCAAGTGGCGGGATGGCATCCACCAAGCGATCGAAGCGAAAGAGAAAGTAGAAGTTACCGTTCCGACTGGACAAGCCGCGCGGATCACCGTTCAGGATCTGTTCTTGAGATATCGATACTTGGCTGGAATGACAGGTACTGCGGCAACAAGTGCAAGCGAACTTCGTCGCATTTACAAAACCCCTGTGGTACAAGTTCCCACCAATCGCCCACCCAAACGGCAACGGCTCCCCGACGTAGTCTGTCGCGACATGACGGAAAAATTCCAAGCTATCGTCCAAGAAGTCCTGAAGGTCCACGAACAGGGGCGACCGGTGCTGATCGGCACTCGCTCCATCGACAAATCAGCTATTTTGGCCGAAATGCTTCGCAAGGCAAACGTCCAAGTTCAGGTTCTCAACGCGCACGAAATAGAACGAGAAGCTGAAATTGTATCCAACGCCGGGCGTTACGGCCAAGTCACGGTCGCAACCAATATGGCCGGTCGCGGTACCGACATCAAACTTGAAAAAGACGTTCGCGA
Source organism: Pirellula sp. (assembly GCA_043757575.1). Classification (GTDB taxonomy): domain Bacteria; phylum Planctomycetota; class Planctomycetia; order Pirellulales; family Pirellulaceae; genus JBKCUI01. The sequence goes on along the minus strand of JAYVPE010000351.1, from coordinate 11,950 downwards.
GATCGGTGGAATGATGGTGATTTGTACCGAACTACACGACGCTGCGAGGATCGATCGGCAATTGATCGGGCGTTGCGGTCGACAGGGTGACCCCGGGACTTACCGACAATATTTGTCCATGGACGATGATATTCTTAGGAATGGACTAGGAACAAAACCGGCAGAAAAACTAAAGACCAAGGGGATTTCGGGTGGCTCACTCAGCCGACAAGCAGCACAATTCAAGGCGGCGCAGCGAAAAGTTGAGAGGAAACACTTCCGAGATCGGATGGCATTGCTGCACCACGAGAAAGAACGAACTAAGATTCAACGGGAGATGGGACAGGATCCCTACTTAGATACCGCAGAATAACGCTTTCTGCTTAGAAGTTTTCCAAACGCGGCACCGATGAATTTGCTCAGTAATTCGCTAACAGTCATTGCGTTACAGCAGCCGCGGATCCGCAAAGGTTCCTTTGCAAGCCTCATCGGCGCAACGCCTCTTTTAGACGTTTTCGTGGCTGGCCCCGAAAATCAACTTGTTGTCGAATGCCTTTCACCACTCGGAATCGAACAACTTGTTCCTCGATCGCCGCTTTACCTTTACGGACCAAGCGGGTCAGGTAAAACGGCGTTAGCGCTGACAATAGCGGCGCGATGGACAAACGAATCGAGCAGCCGAACCGTCACTTTGACGAGTGGATCTGACTTTGCCAAAGCCTTTACACGTGCCATTGAAGCGGACGACATGGAACGATTTCGACAGCTTCATCGACAGTGCAGTTGTTTGGTTGTTGACAATATTCACGAATTGGCGACCAAGCCCGCTGCCCAGGATGAAATGGTTTCGACGATTGAGCGTTTGACCAGCGATGGTGGAGCAATCATCGCCACGGCGACGGAGCTGGCAACCCTTGTACCCAAATTGCGATTGTCATTATCGAGCCGCCTCAATGGCGGCCACAGCCTGCCTATATCTCTTCCTTCTCGCATTAGTCGATTTGAAATGCTGCGGCTCTTGGCTGCTAGTTCTAAAATTGAAATCAGCGATCAAGACCTAGAGTCGATCGGATCTCAATTGCAAGATGGGATGTCTCCGTTGCAACTGCGAGGTATTCTCATACGATGGTCTCACCAAGACCGTGTGGCCCCAGGCCGTACCAAGAAAGAATCTGAACGTCTAATTGACAAACTCGTGGACTCACAAATTGCGAAGGCTCCATCCACTTCGGAAATCGCGAAGGCAGTAGCCCGAGAAATGCAAATCACCATGGAGCTGCTGCGAGGCCCCGGACGCAAATCGAGTGTTGTGCGTGCTCGGGGCCTGGCGATGCTCATGATGCGTCAATGTACGGATGTGTCATTTCAAAATATAGGTGAGTACTTCGGTGGTCGTGACCACACGACCGTGATGCACGCTTGCAAAAAAACAGAAGAGGATCTCACAAAGGACGTTGAACTTGAACGCATGGCCGAACGCATTCGCCAAAAACTAAAGACCTAACTAAGTCAACCAACTCATCATTACATGAGGCCCAAAGTTCCATGGGTGAGGCTCTTATGACAAGCTGCTATTCGTGACGGAGGGCTTCGATGGGGTTCATTTTTGCTGCCCTCATGGCGGGGTAAATACCGAAAACCAATCCGACCGCCAACGAAATAAAGAAAGCGCCGGGGATACTTTCCGGAACGATTGCAGGCTGAACCGTCCGCACGACGTCTGGAAGTCCCGCCATTTGTTTCGCAAACCATACATTGGCCAAAATTCTAGCGACGTACACGGCCGGTCCGCAAAGAAGTCCAAACAGGATCCCAGATATACCGCCTGCCAAACTCAACACGCTTGTCTCTACCAAAAACTGGCGAATGATGTCACGTCGCTTGGCACCTAAGGCGCGACGAATACCGATTTCGCGAGTGCGTTCGGTAACCGTTGCGAGCATGATGTTCATGATCCCGATCCCGCCGACCAATAATGAAATGGCTGCGATCATTCCCATGAATGCCATGAACATAGCACGTGTAGTCCTGGCTTGCTCAAGTAACTCGAGGGGGACAACCACTGCGACGTCTTCCATTTTATTATGACTGGAAAGAGCATCCTGGACTAATTCCGCCGTTCGCTTGACGTCTGAAACCACTCGTACCCTCAGGGTGATTTGATTCAGTTCTATACTCTCGCCTTCCGACGAACTGGCACTAAAACTCCTCACCTCATCTCCAATTCGCTTTTGAAGCGTTTTGATTGGGATATAGACATCGTTAGAGAAATCCTGGGCGGCCATAGAACCTCCGATCGCTGCGGTAGCGCCCTTGGGTTCAAGGACTCCTACCACCAAATAGAAATTCTTGTTCTGTGGCATGTAGATGCGTTGACCGATTGGGTCTTCGTATGGAAACATTCGGTCTGCTACTCTCGATGCGATGACACAATGCGTGTCCATCGCAAAGTTTTCGGCATCTGTGATGAAATGTCCGGACCTAATTTTAAGTCGGGTAACCTCAGCGTATTCCGGGGTGCAACCCACCAAACGACCGTCGAGTTTTCGATCCTTGAACTGAAACTGACGTCGCATTTCCCGAATGGGTAACGCACTTCGAATCGTGGGAACCGTTGCAACAAGCAAGTCGAAGTCTTCACGCGTCAGCCCGTAGGGCGTTAGCCCAGTCGACGACATTTTTTCGCTCGGTGGCTTAATCGTTCGAATCATGATTGTATCCGCGCCGAGACTCTCGATTTGCTTTTGAGCTTCATCGCCAATTCCTTTGCTGATGGCGAGCAGCCAAATCACGCTTGCGACCCCAATAAAGATACCCAGCACAGTCAAAAGTGACCGAAGCGGGTGAAGCCAAAGACTCTTGACTCCGAGCTGTATTGTTCCTATCCAGAGACTCATTCTTCAACCGGCATATTATCTAAAGCGTATTTGGCTGCGGTAGCACGGACTTCGTCTGAGTTTTGACGGTCCCATTGCAACCGACCATCTTTCAACCGAACCACTCGCTTGGCTCGCTTAGACACTTCGTCTTCGTGCGTAACCAAAATGATCGTCTTACCTTCGTTGTTCAACCTCTCGAATAATTGCAAAATTTCTTCTGCGGTCCGAGAATCGAGATTTCCTGTAGGCTCATCCGCCAGAATAAAGAACGGATCATTTACCAAGGAACGAGCGATGGCAACACGCTGCTGCTGGCCCCCGCTCAATTGGGTTGGACGGTGGGTGAGGCGTTCCCCTAAACCTACCAAATGAGCCAACTCGATACTTTTTTCTTTTTGCTTTTTGGTTAGCGATTTCCCTTGGTAGAACAAAGGGACTTGGATGTTTTCAACAACGGTCAGTTGCTGGATCAAGTTGTAGGCTTGAAACACAAATCCAATGCGTTGCGAACGGATATCAGCCAACTGATCGTCATTCATTTTTGCGGCATCGTCGGTTCCCAACCACAAACTGCCAGAGGTGGGTTGGTCTAAACAGCCGAGCATGTTGAGCAAAGTGCTTTTGCCGGATCCCGACGGACCCATGATTGCTACATAGTCCCCTTCAGGAACATCGAACGTGACGCCTCGCAATGCGCGAACCGTTTCACTTTTTAAGACATACTCCTTTTTTAGGTCTGCGACGCGGCAAGCAAATCGGTTCGCTGGGGCCGGTTGTAAAGCGATCATCAGTTGGACGGTGCCCCTCGTGCAGTTCCGCTGCCGCCACCGCCACCGCCACCGCTTGCCATCCTCTTGCGAAGCTGTGCAACAATTTCGGGTAAATCGATTGAACCATCCTTGTTGGCGTCGTAATCGGTAAAACTGTTCTTCATTTTTTCGTTGTCGGCTACTTCGATCAGGCTAAGCTTTCCGTCGGTATTGGTATCCATTCTCGACAAAATTTCTGCTGCAAGTGCATTGGAATCCATGTTTCCAGCAGCGCCTACAGGCCCGCCTCGAGATGGCCCGTCAGAAGCGGGACGGGGACCTTTTCCATCAGATCGCAAAGCTACGCCCCCTATCGGCTTGACTGCCGATGCACCAATCTTTGCTAATGTCTCTCGATCATCTATTTCCTTTAGTTCAGGGATAATCATCTTGTCGAGGTGGTTGCGGGGGTCGAGTACCACCATTTCTTGTGGTTTGATGCCTTCTGCAACAGTGACAAATTTGTCATTCGTGGCCCCAATCTTAATTTCGCGGGTGTCCCATCCTTTACCGTTTTGGATCAAAACGAAATGGTGTTTTTTTGTCTCATAAACTGCATGGACTGGTACCTGTATGGCGTCCGGAATCTGTTCGACAAAAATTCGAACCTCGGCAGTCATACCAGTGCGAATCTCCTCGGGAGGGTCAAGGATTTTTACGATGACAAGATACTCCTTTACAGTCGATCCCCAGGAACTACTTTGTTCAGCATACTTATTCACTTTAACTACCTGACCGAGAAGTTCATGTGCTGTAGCGCCGACATTGATCTTTACCGGCATACCGTCACGAATCAACGTGATGCGAGACTCATTGACTTTCGCCTTGACTTGCATACGTGTTGGGTCGGGCAACAAGAAAATTGTTTTCTGTTCTTGAACGGGAACTCCCGCGGCAACTACGAAATCGCTACTACCGCGACCGCCTTGTTTGGTTGCATAGACAACTTGCCCATCCGCCGGGGCCAGAACCGTGCAAGCCTTAACCTGCGACTTTATCTCTTGAAGCTTCTCTTTTTCTTCGATGAGGGTGCTTTTGTCCGACTCTAACTTTGCTCTGGCTGTTTCAATGTCACTGTTTAACTGAACCAGCATTTTTTCCTTGGTCAGCTTGTCGAGAACTCTCAGTCTTCCTTGCGCCGATTCCAACGAGCTCTGCGCGTTTTGAACTGCAAATTGCTCCGATTCAATTTGCAAAGCTTTGAGCGTACCCTTGGCCGCAAGTCGTTCCGCACTCTGCAAAGATAACTCCGCTTTCCTAAGTCCTTGTTGGGCAAGCGCGATCTCGCTTAAAATCGCCTTCTGTTCTGTTAAATAGGTGCCTTCAAGATACTCCTGTTTGGCAATCGCTGCCTTACTCACGGCCGCTTCACTGCTAATCAAATTGGATTCGACCGTACTCACGACGATCCGCTGGTTCTTGGCGTCCTGCTCCAAAGCAGACGAATCCAATTGGCACAGAGTTTCCCCTTTTTTGACGATCGCACCTTCGGCAATCAGGGTTAGGATCGGGGTCCCGCTTCCTCCTCGACCCTTTACCTCGCATTTAACTTCGTTATTGCTACTGCTTTCAATTTCGCCTTGTTCCAAGACGATATGATCAAAAGGGCCCTTCTGCACTTCATGAAGCAGCGGATCATCGTCCGAGGCAGTGTATATCCCTGTCCCTTTGGACTGCCACCATGCGTAGCCACCTAGACTGCAAATGGCGACAGCAAGAATCAAAAAAACGATAACCTTGATTACGCCTCGCCTATGTTGCGAACGCCCGAGTTTTTGAAGTGACATATTGATATGGAGGGTTGTTGGAGGGAGGGCTCGTCAAAACGTTGAAAAACAGATGACGACAAGGGACATTATCCATGACGGTCAATTGCTTTGCCACTAGGAAATAATGCATACAACGTATTCGACCCCAAGAATGTCCGTAGCCTGCTCCAAACCCCGCAGAAACGAACAAGTTTCGGATCGATTTCCAAATATTGAACTCTCGAACCCTAAAAGCATCCGCCGAACCCAAAAACATTCGGTTTTGTAATCAATAAAAATAATTTATTAATTAATTAAGAAGATGAGCTTATGGTAATTCGCAGAAAGCGAGGATAATGACCGTGGAATGTCGAAGTTCAGTAGGTTGAGATGTCTGCATGAAATAGGGTGTTTGGGTATTATGGTGCTAGATAACCGTGTGTCGGAAAAACTATTGCCAGTCGAGTTCGGTACAGCCGATTCTATGCACCGCTCCTTGTTCGGACCTTTTAAGCAAAACCACACGGCACTGACCGGTAAAAACAGATGGCATCCGATTTTCGACTCAAGGAACAGCTTCCACGCCTAACTGATGCGATCGTGCGCACTTACAATGCCCGAGATCGCATTAATCATTTAGGGCACTGCCCACTTCCCAAATACGAAGTGATCGTGCAAATCCTCGAAGACTTAAAGGACTTGCTCTACCCAGGCTTTCGTCGCAGGGAGGGATTGCATGCAGGGAATGTAACCTATCACGTTGGCAATTTGGTGGACTCGTTGCATGATCGGTTGACGACTCAAATTGCGAGAGCGTTGCTCCATTCTGATCGAGTGGATGCCAAGTCGCCGAATGTGAACCCGTGCGACAACGCGATCGACTATGAGGCCAAAGGTCAAGCGATAGCAATCGCGCTCTTGGAGAGAATCCCCCAGCTTAGAGCCGCATTGGCGAAGGATGTCGAAGCAGCTTACGATGGTGACCCAAGCGTTTCCAATCGCGACGAAATCATTTTTTGTTTCCCGGGTTTAGAGGCGGTGACGATCTATCGCATCGCTCATGAACTGGTCCACTTCGCGGTCCCCTTTATCCCTCGCATGATGACGGAATGGGCTCACAAACAGACGGGGATTGATATCCACCCCGGCGCTACCATTGGGGACTTCTTTTTTATTGATCACGGCACGGGCGTGGTCATTGGCGAGACCTGTGACATTGGGGCCCACGTCAAAATCTATCAGGGGGTGACACTCGGTGCCTTGAGCTTCGCAACCGATGCCGATGGCCAGTTGATTCGCGGTACGAAGCGTCATCCGACGATAGAGGATCGAGTTGTTATCTACGCGAACGCAACCATTCTCGGAGGGCGAACGACGGTTGGTCACGATAGCGTCATCGGTTCAAGCGTGTGGGTCACGAGTAGTGTTGCACCCCATTCGACCGTTGTTTTGGAAAAGCCAAGGCTGCGAATTCGAAGCGGCCAGGGTGATGAATTGATGCATGATTCGAACTATCAGATATAGGTCGAGCTATGAACACTAGGGATTTTGTTGGGCCAGACGATATCGTAATTACCGGTTACGGTGCCATTACGCCGCTCGGTCATGATGTCGAATCGTACTACCAGTCTTTGATGCGCGGAGAGTCTGCAGTCGGGTTAATTGCGCCGGAATTGTGTGTCGATGGAACGCAATGGTTAAGTTCGATCATTCGCGACTTTGATCCCAGAGAGCACGTCCAACCTCGCAAGACGATCAAGGTGATGTGCCGTGAAATTCAGTTGGGCTTTGGTGCCGCCATGCAAGCATGCAAAATGGCAAGTATCACGACTGGAACTGTCGATCCTGATCGGATTGGAACTGTGTTTTCGGGTGAATTGTTTTTTAGCGAGACGGCCGACGTAGAGTGCATTGTTCGATTGTGTGCTTCCAACGGCAAAATGGATCACCGCCGCTGGGCGGTTGAGGCGATGGAAAATATGTATCCTTTGTGGATGCTAAAGTCTCTTCCAAACATGGCTGCATGCCACGTCGGAATTGCGCTAGATGCGCGAGGCCCGAACAATACGATTACGACTCTCGGCACCAGTGGTTTGAACGCGGCATTAGAAGCCATTAATGTGATTCGACGCGGAATGGCTGACGTCATAGTAGTTGGTTCCACTGCTTCACAAAATACACTAACACGAATGCTTCAACGTCACGAAGAGGACTATTCCAAAGCATACTTCGATCCGGCGACGGCTTGCAAACCCTTTGATCAGGCTCGGGATGGTTCCGTATCTGGCGAATCGGCTTCCTGCGTTATCCTGGAACGCCGCTCGCACGCAGAAGCAAGGGGCGCAACCATCGTCGGATCGATATCCGCTTGGGCCAATAGGTTTGGCAAGTCCACAAAAGGACGATGGAGTGGGACGCAAAGCGCGACGGAGAGTACATTGTCGACATTGCTCGAACGGTCTGGTTTGAGCGCGCAAGACATAGATCACGTGAACGCATGTGCGAACGGCACGATCGCTTGCGATGCTGGCGAATCGCGAGGTATTGCGAACGTCTTGAAAGATGTACCTGTTGTTTCGTACAAAGGTGCCATTGGCGACTGCGCTAGCGGGTCAGGGCTTATCGAATGGATTGCATCATTCGCTGGGATGAGAGCGGGTGCCATTCCGCCTACAACAAACCATGAAACGACGGCTGCGGATTGCCCAGTAAACGTTATATCGAAAACAGCAAAGCCGCGGACTGCATCGAATGCCATTAAACTTTCGCTAACGGACCAAGGCCATTGTGTTGGAATTATGTTTTCTGCGGTCCCCGTTGTTTCTGCGGTCCATTAGGCATGGCAATTTACCTCGACAACCAAGCGACGACTCGAGTCGATCCAGCAGTCATCGCCGCGATGATGCCCATGATGGATTTGTATTACGCAAATCCTGGGAGCACAACGCACGAAGCAGGTCGTTTGGTTGGCGAGCTAGTTAACGATGCAATTCAACGGATCGCAAATCATTTCAACGCAGGCAGCGACGAAATCATCGTCACTAGCGGTGCTACGGAAAGCAATAACTTAGCGTTGCAGGGGGTCGCGATGCATCCCAAACAAAAGCGCCGCTCCATTGTCTCCCTTGTCACGGAACACCGAGCTGTTCTCGATCCTCTTGCCAAGTTGGAAAGACTTGGGTTTGAAGTGATTCGATTACCCGTTCTGCGAAACGGTCATCCCGAAGCTGGCACCGTCGAGCTCGACCGGCTCGCGAATGCGATCAGTGACAACACAGCCCTGGTTAGCGTCATGCTGGCGAACAATGAAATCGGAACCCTACAGCCGATTGCCGATATCGCAAAACTGTGCCGTCGCTATTGTATCCCGCTTCATACCGACGCCAGTCAAGCTGTGGGACGCATGCCGATCGATGTCCAATCGCTTGGCGTCGACTTATTGAGTTTCTCGGCGCATAAGTTTTATGGACCAAAGGGAATCGGTGGGCTGTATGTCCGTCAGTCCCCAACGCCCGTAATGCTCCAAGGACAAATCTTCGGTGGTGGCCAACAATTGAATCTTCGTTCCGGCACGCTCAATAGTGTTGGGATAATCGGCATGGCCAAAGCCTTGGACGTCTCGCATCAGTGCTTTCACTCCGAAATAGCAATTCAGGAACACCTTCGAGATTTGCTTTGGGTATTATTGAACAAACGGATTGACGGTCTCGAACTGAATGGCCCACACTTAGATGTTGAAAATCGTTCAACGCGATTGGTCAACAACCTTAACGTCTGTTTTCCCAGGGTAGAGGGGCAGTCGTTGATGATGGAATTGCCGGAACTGGCGGTAAGTAGCGGGAGTGCCTGCACGTCCGCTGAACCGCATCCCAGCCATGTTTTGTTGGGAATTGGTCTGAGTATTGACCAAGCGAGATCGAGTTTGAGGTTTGGCATTGGCCGTTTTAATACGGAGGCGGAGATCCAGCAGTCGGCGGAATGGTTAGGCGAGGCCTATGCGAAACTTGCCCACTTTGCAGCTTGACCGACATTTACCATGTCTAGACAATGAGCTGACAGGACCTACTATTTCCTTCAACGATTTTTGAGACCGAATGAGTCTTGTCCCATCCACTGATGTCACTTCCCCTCAAGCGGCGAACAGCCCAGGCGAAAAAATCGCGACCAAACAGGTACCGGACCAAAGTGGTCGATTTGGTGATTTTGGTGGCCGCTACGTACCCGAGACGCTAACCAGGGCGTTGGACGAATTAATCGTTGAGTACGGGCGAGCGATGAAGGATCCCGACTTCCACGCCGAACTCAACGAGCTCCTCCATCGATTCGTCGGTCGTCCCTCGCCGCTCTATCATGCCCAACGTTTGAGCAAACAGCTTGGTGGTGCCCAGATTTGGCTCAAACGAGAGGATCTCAATCATACCGGTGCGCATAAAATCAATAACACGCTCGGGCAAGCGCTTTTGACATTGCGGATGAAAAAGACTCGCGTTATTGCGGAAACGGGTGCTGGCCAACACGGCGTTGCGTCGGCGACAGCTTGTGCGCATTTTGGGTTGCCATGCGTTGTATACATGGGTTCGGAAGACGTACGCCGTCAAAAGCCCAACGTCTTTAGTATGCGGCTTATGGGTGCCGAAGTACGACCGGTAGAAAGCGGTTCGCGGACTTTGCGAGATGCCGTCAACGAGGCTATGCGAGACTGGATGTCCAGTGTTGAGAACACGCATTACATCATTGGGTCGGTCATCGGACCGCATCCATTTCCGATGATGGTACGGGATTTTCAAAGTGTCATCGGTCGAGAGTGCCGCGAGCAATGCTTGACATCGTTTGGTCGTTTGCCAGATGCGATTGTGGCTTGTGTAGGTGGTGGCAGCAACGCAGCGGGTATGTTCTATCCATTTATCGAGGATCACACGGTTCGACTTATCGGAGTCGAAGCTGGCGGTCGAGGCTCGGAGCCAGGCGACCACGCGTCTCCACTAAGCTACGGTTCACCTGGCGTATTGCACGGGTCTTTCAGCTACGTCATGCAAAATGAAGATGGGCAAACGAGCGATGTCCATTCTATTTCTGCTGGCTTGGACTATCCAGGTGTCGGCCCTGAACATAGCTATTGGAAGGACACCAAGCGAGTCGAATACACGTCGTGTCGCGATGATGAGGCTGTCGGTGCATTTGATTTCTTAGCTCGTAACGAGGGTATCCTTACAGCGTTGGAAACGTGCCATGCCGTTGCCAAAGCAGCAGATACAGCCAAAACCATGTCGCCTGATCAACATTTGGTTATTTGTCTTTCCGGTCGGGGCGATAAAGATGCTGCTGAGCTCGCACGGCTTCGCGGCCAAGAATGGTAATTGGGACGTTCAAGAACACCCTGGACTTTGGAATACGTTATGACCGCAATCGACGAACTGTTTGCTAGACTTAAAACCGAGGGCAAGAAAGCCTTCATGCCTTTTATTACGGCTGCTGACCCGAACTTAGCTTTCACTCGTCAAGTCCTTCGGAAATTAGACCAACTCGGCTGTTCGATGGCTGAGATCGGTATTCCGTATAGCGATCCGATAGCAGACGGGCCGGTCATTCAGGCTTCCTACACACGTGCACTTAGTACCAAAGTCAAGCTTCATGACATCTTTGAGCAGATTGCTTTGGAGCGACCGAACATCGGCATGCCATTGGTGTCGATGGTGAGTTATGCGATTATACATCGCCAGGGTCCAGAACGATTCGTCGATGATGCATTGGAAGCTGGCTTCGCGGGTGCGATTGTTCCAGACTTGCTACTAGAGGAATCCGGTTCCCTTTCGCGAATCTGCCAAGCCAAAAAGTTCAATTTGATTCAACTGGTTACACCCACGACGCCACGTGAACGCGCATTAAAGATTGCGGAGTTGTCGAGCGGTTTTCTCTATTTTGTAAGCGTCACGGGAATCACAGGCGAACGATCGGAGCTGCCTCCGGATTTAGTGGATCGCGTTTCATGGTTGCGAGAACACACATCCTTGCCAATTTGCATTGGATTTGGAATATCCAAACCAGAGCACGTAAGGCTCCTGTCTCCCGTTTCGGACGGCTTAATCGTCGGATCGGCTATTGTTCGATTGATGGAACAAGCTGCAAAATCGGAGGTGACTGCACTTCATTCGATCGATCAACTTGTGACAAGTCTAACGGCTGCGATGCAATCTTAGCCCCTTACGCGGCCAAAGATGAAGGAAAACCCAGGCGAAAGCAGTTTTGTGAATGTTTCATTTTGATACGGTGAAAAATTCTTGACGCGGGTTCTGCGGGACCGGACAATGCGAAAAGTCCATTTTCGTTTTGACTTCAAGTAGTTCCTATTCCAATGACTCGCCCGTCCCATTCGCAACCGTCCTCGCAGGAGCTTTTAGAGCGAGGGCGACTCACTCTACAAGCAATCCAATATAGTGAGCGGGCCTCGCGATACCAAGCGGCTGCCGCCAGTCTTCGGGCCGCTATGGTTCAGGCAGAAAACGGCAATGTCGATACACTTCAGGAGTGGCTGGAA
>JAYVPE010000350.1:0-19954 GCA_043757575.1 Pirellula sp. | reverse complement strand
CCGGCACCTCTAAAATACGCATCCCGAGCATAGCAGCTTGGGTCCAAAGCTCCAGCGGCATCGCGTAGCCATCCACAGTGATATTCAGTTTTGCAATGGCTTCGGTGCGATAAGCCTTGAAACCGCAAAATGTATCGGTGAGATTCCAATGAAATAGACCGTTGATCGTTTTGGTGATCTGTTTGTTGATCAAGAGTCGTTGAGCGGGGGGAACGCTATCGCCATCATACTTTTTCAAGTAGCGAGATCCAGAAACGATGTCCATGTTCTCGCATGCCGACACGAATCGTGGAATTCGTTTGGGTTGATGTTGTCCATCGCAATCAAGGGTAACGATGATTTCGTATCCCTCGTCGATCGCGTATTGAAAAGCCGTTCTAAGCGTAGCTCCGTATCCGCGGTTCTTGTCATGGTGGATGACACTGATGTCCGAGCGTTGATTGAGAAGCTCGCCAGTTCCATCGTTGGAACCATCATTGACGGCCAGAACATCTGGGGCGTATTTCAACACTTCGTCTAGTACAGGATTGACGTAACCCAACTCGTTATAAACTGGGAGAGCTGCTAACCATCGCTTCGTCATCTTTTTTTGTGCCCCGGACCTAGTGGTCAACAAGCAAAATGCCCCGAGAAAATACCTGCGCGGGAAGCCCCAAGGGGCCGTTCCGAGCTCTGGCATTGTAGACCGAGGCAAGTCCAGGTCAACGGTTTGAGATTCCGAGCTGGGAAAACACTCACCAGACGCCGTGAGAAATGCTGACTAGTTGAAGTTTTCCGGTTGGAAATCACACATCGGAGCAGGTCCGAAGGCTAAGCGTAGGCTGTTTCGATGGCAGTATCGGAAGAAACGTTCGGTGCTGCATTGTTCAATTGCCTCACATAGCCGAGGTCTCGGATGACTTCCAGAATCTCGCTGCACGTAGGAAACATGCGACCATTTTTTCGTTTGTACGCATCCATAGCCTGCATGAATTCAACTTCGTCACCAGAATAATCGCGTTCGCAGGTCGTGGGATCGATTTGGCGGCGTCGTTGGATCTTATTTCTTTTTTTCTCTTCAGCGATGACAGCTCGAACATGGAGCTCGGATGCTTCCACTATCCGTCTGCCTCCTCGACGCCGATCCAATGCCACAATTTGTTCTCCAGCAATTTCAGCTTTGGCCATTCTCAACCCCTCGGTTTTTCTAAAGCGTATTATCGATACAGCCGGCAGAAATTCCCTGCCCCCGGAAGTTTACCCTGGCGATTGAGTCGAGTCGGCAGAGTTGACTCAATCGCGTTCTTTTTCCCAATGCAACGCACGATATAGGCGTTTATCCGGATTGTGCTGGCAGATGTGGGGCAGCGGCTCCGTCCGCTGCCGAGAATCCTTCCGCGCAGGCAGAGCCGTAGGGGCCACTATTCTTTCAAACCCCATCCCAATTGGCAGGCTAGGCAGCCTAGGTTGGCTTTTCGGTTTTTAGCGAAAGCTCTGCGGATTCCGAGCGTAACGGTTCGATGAACCTTTTTGTGTAGTGAAACCACGCGGCCAACAAATAACTAATGTGTTCCCGCAAGACCTGTCAAAGGAACCTGCATTGATGCCAGCCCCTTCCAATTTGTTCAAGAAGCCAACGAGCGCTTCCTACGCTAGAATGCTCGCTCATATCACCATTGGGCTGGGGATAAGTACCGGGGCCGCATTGGTCGCAGCCCCAGCATACGGTCAGTCTTGCGATCGATGCGCCGGATTGAAGTCGCCGACCTGTGGTTGCGAATTCGAAAATAGCCATGGACCGAAGCAAGCCAACTGCAAGTGCGTACCCAAGCCATCGCTTGGCGAACAGCTTCTGAGCCACTTTGATAAGGTGGGGGATCGCATTGAAGCCAAAGCCAAAAATCGCTGTAACGGCCTGTGCGATCAACCCACGAGAAACCGCTACGATCTCTGCCCCACATGTGGCTGCGAGTCGCCACCAGCATGGGCTCCCGATTCGAAACCTCCACAGAAAACAAATCTAATAACGCCAGCCGAATCAAAGCTTCCAGATGTCCTTGTGGATCCGTTCAAAGATGATGCGAGTTTCCGGGGAACGCGACAGAAAATGGAAAGGATTCTTCTGACGAGCGATCATCAGATTTCGACCAAGGATCCTAGGATTGCACCTTCCGATCGACGGGCAGAGAAGGAATCGATACCATTCATGTCAGAGAAGCCTTCGAGACTTTCTCCTATAAAACTTAGTGGGCCAAACCTCCAGTTTGAGGCGACTGAGTCTGCGTCGAGCAATGCCTCGCTCGTCGTCCCGTCCAACTTTTTCGAAGAATCAATGGGAAAGGTTATCCTTCGAAAAGAAACGCCGAAACGTCATTCCGACGAATTGCCTCTGGTGCCAAGAATGAGAGTTCCGACAAAGCGTTAACGGACGATCGTTATAGTGCAGCCTGATAAAGCGTTAGCATATCGGACTCGGTAATGGCTCTTGGATTGAACGAGGCCGTCCACTGTTTTGAAGCAGAACTGGCCAGCTCTCGAAGGAACGTAAGCGTCTGCTTTGGGTCTTCTGTTAAGGCTACTGGCCATTGTGAAAGACCTTTGAGAGAAGTTGCCAACGAGGCTTGTTGCATCCATTTCGTAAAGACTATTGCAATAATTTCAGAGGCAGATGGCGCAATGCCAGCCCCTATCCCATTGGGCAATAACTTAGCTAGTTCGACATAACTTTCTTCAACTGTATGGCCATTGAATCGAACGACATGTGGCATCATGAGCCCGACCGCTTGACCGTGCGCGACGCCCAACGTGGCCGTTAATGGGTTAGCAAGTGCATGAGCTGCCCCCAACATGGAGGCCTCGATTGCCATTCCAGCAAAACAAGCTCCGAGTTGCATTCGGCCTCTGCCTTCGATATCGCCTGGGGTTGCTAGAACCTGAGGAAATCCTTGCGAAAGCAACTGCCAGGCCTCTCGCGAGTAGCATTCCGAAATTGGATTTCGCTTGTTGCAGACAAACGTTTCCAGTGCATGGGTTATAGCATCAATTCCAGTCAGCGCAGTGACCGAAGTTGGTTGAGTTAGCGTCAAACTGGGATCGAGGATGGCCATGCGGCACGCGGCACGCGGATCACCGCAAGCCATTTTTACGTGGGTCTCCGCGTCACTGATTAAGGCAAAGGACTGCGTCTCGCTGCCTGTTCCAGCGGTCGTGGGGACCGCGATCATCGGCAGCATATCCTGCGTCGCTTTGCCAACCCCCCAATAATCGTGAATTCTGCCACCACACGAATATACGAAATTGATTCCCTTGGCGCAGTCCATGCTTGAACCACCACCGAGTCCGATTAACACGTCCGGTTGGAATTCTTTTGCGACTTGCAACCCACGGTCGACATTCAAATTCGTGGGATTTTCCGACAAATCGTGGAAGCCCTTTACCTGTATTCCGGCTTTTATCAGGCTTTCTTCTCCAGATGCAAAAAGGCCTGCTTTCACAACGCCACGGTCGCTGACAACCAGAGCCCGCGAACACCCGATTTCCCTTGCCAGTTGTCCCAATCGCGCGATAACCTGGGAACCGAAAATGATTCGTGGACGAAGTTGATAGTCAAATTCCTGCATGGATCCCTATTTTCCAATTTTCATTAATTTCCCTCCGGCCTTTAACCAGGCGAGGGCTAGTATACGCAATCGTCAAAGCAAAACGCAAACCTGCTTCCTCCTTAAAAAGAGAATCCGCAATCTTCTCTTATTCCGAATAAATTACCAGCTTTGCCCTTATCGATTGAAATAGTCGTGCCATGTCTCGTTGTTCTCATGATATTTAAGGGAGCTTTTCTCCGATAACTTCCTGTGAATAGTGTTCATGGATGGACAGTCGGGAATCTCTCAACCGGGGGGCAGGATGCCTCACCTTCTATCCATGATCGCTACGAAACGTGAATGGCCCTTATGTTTTTAGGCCGTTTCAAAACGCTTTTGCGTTCCACCCTTGTTCAGGATAGGAGTTCCAGAACCATGAAAATGAGCAAATTCGCGCTGACTGCAATGATTGCAAGCGCATGCTACGCGGGAACGGCCTTCGGTCAATCTAACCGAACTGCTCCCCGATATTATCCAGCGTCTTATTACAGCTATTACCAAGACGGAGCGACAACCCAAGCTCCAGCACCCATCACTACAGCAGTAAACGCTACGGCATCAGCTAGCTGTGACAAAGGTCCAGCTTGCGATGTGGCTGACATTTGCAACGGGAAAGGCAGCAGTTGCGACAGCCTCGGAAATGGCACTTGCGGCAAAGGTACTTGCGATGGCGGATGTGGCGGCAGTGCTTGCGGCGGCGGTGCTTGCGGCGGCGGTGCTTGCAGCAGTGGATGCGGAGGACTGCTCGGTTTCGGTCTGCTGGGTGGTGGTTGCAAGATTGGTGATCCATGGAAACTGGCACCGAACGGAATCGGCGGCTTCAAGGTCGGCGGATGGACAAGTGTTGGATACCATTCCAAAGCCAATCCAAATAGCTTCAACACCTACCCACGCAGGGTACAATTGGGCCAACAGTGGTTATGGGCTGAGAAAGTTGCCGATGGCAGCGAGGGCCTTGGATTAGGAGCACGCGTCGACTACATCTACGGTACCGACGGTCCCGATACTCAAGCTTTTGGTATTGCAAATAATCACTGGGACAACTCCTGGGATAACGGTTCGAACGGAGCTGGCAACTCGAACCTAGGTTATGGACATGCCATGCCTCAGTTGTACGGCGAAGCTGCGATGGGCGATTTGAGCGTCAAAGTCGGACACTTCTTCACAATTTGTGGAAACGAAGTAGTTCAAGCGACCGGCAACTTTTTCTACAGCCGCCAATTCACATTTTACAACGCTGAACCCTTCACTCACACGGGTGCTTTGGCTACATACAATGTGGATGCTGACACCCAGTTGTACAACGGTTACGTCATGGGGTGGGATAGCGGTTTCGATGATAACGGTGACGCTTATCTCGGCGGGTTCAAGAAGAAGCTGAATGACACGTTCACATTTTTGTACTCCACATGTTTAGGAAGATTTAACAAAACATCTGGCGAAAGTGGCGGTCTGCAGAACGTGATCTTGACTGCATCCCTGACCGAAAAGTTGACCTACATTTCGCAAACAGACCTTTTGTACACACATAACAATTCAGGCACAACGCAGCGAAACACGTTTGGTAACATCAACTACTTGATTTACAAAGTAAACGATTGTGTTTCAGTCGGTCAACGCTTTGAGTGGTTTAACTTCGGCGGAGCTGGTTTCAATAACGTAAAGAACGACGATAATTTCAATTACACTACCGGTATCAACTATCGCAGAAATGCGAACTTGACTCTCCGACCGGAAGTGCGATGGGTCTGGGATCGTCAGCGATTCGGATTCAATGAGAACAATGCGTCGCAACAGGTCGCAGCAGGTGGCGACATTCTCTTTACGTTCTAGTATTGAGAGGACAAGGCGGTTCCAAAAAAACAAAGAGCACCCTGCCAATTGGCAGGGTGTTTTTGTTTTCCTACAATGGATACCATGAATAGGATCACTCAGGGATTAATTGCCGCCGCCATGCAACTTCGATCCGAACTGGATCTACTCCAATTCTCAGCACCGATTTCTTGGGTTTACAACCCGCTCCATTATGCTTGGTCCGCTCAAGAAAAATATTTGAGAATGTACGCTGGCGGTTCCTGTCGTGTATTTCTTCTTGGAATGAATCCTGGCCCCTGGGGAATGGCTCAAACCGGCGTTCCCTTCGGCGAGATCGACGCCGTCCGAACCTACCTCCAGATTGAGACGAAAATCGGCAAACCTGACCGCGAACATCCGAAAAGACCCATCGACGGCTTTGCCTGTACTCGTAGTGAAGTTTCCGGGAAACGCTTGTGGGGACTCTTTTCACAACGTTATCCGAACGCTAAGGATTTTTTTGCCGAGCACTTTGTTGCCAACTATTGCCCGCTTGTCTTCATGGACGATGCTGCTCGCAACGTCACGCCGGATAAACTACCTGCACTCGAGAGGAAGTTCCTGGATGCCAAATGCGACCAGCATTTGCAGAAGTCCCTATTGTTGCATAAGCCCGAGTTCGCGGTCGGCATTGGAGCTTATGCCCAAAACTGTCTCAAGCGAGTCTGCAACTCCCACGCAAAGCTCCAATCCATTACGGTTTGCAAAATCTTGCACCCAAGCCCCGCTTCGCCCGCCGCCAATCGAGGCTGGGCCGATCAAGCCACCAAGCAATTGGAAGATGCCAGTATCTGGAATAAATAAAGGACCACGACAATCACCTACGAAGCAACTTGACTGCGTGGCTGACCGATTCCACGAATCGGCTAACCTCTTCCGGCGTGTTGTACAGATAAAAACTTGCTCGACAAGTAACCGAGACACCCAATCGACTATGTAACGGCATCGCACAATGATGCCCGACGCGGATCGCAATACCGCGTCCATCCAATACACGAGCAATCTCCTCGCCGTGAATGCCATCTACGGAAAACGAAATCAAACCACTCTTGGATTCGAGCGGGGGTGAAAAGATGCGAATGCCGTCCATCTTGCTGAGCCCTTCCATCGCTTGCCCTGCCAGCAAACGCTCGTGCTCCATCAACCGATCATGACCAATTGCCTCTAAATACTCGATTGCTGGTTTCATCGAAATGATCTCTGCAATCGCAGGAGTACCGGCTTCGAATTTATGCGGTAAATCCGCTAACGAAAAGCCGTCGAACGTCACCGACTTGATCATGCTGCCGCCACCTTGCCAGGCGGGCATGCTTTCTAGAAGCGTTTGTTTTCCGTAGCAAACTCCCACCCCTGTCGAGGCAAGCATTTTATGGCCACTGAAGACCACGAAGTCGGCGTCCCAGTCCCGAACGTTAATCGCACCATGTGGCGTTGCTTGGGCCGCATCGACTACGACCATAGCGCCTACTCGACGGGCTGACTGAACAAGCTGCTTTACCGGATTGATTGTTCCTAAAACATTTGAAACTGCAGTAAACGATACAAGCTTTGTCTGCGGTGAAAGCATTCGTTCGAATTGCTCCAGATCCAACTGGTAGTCTGG
Organism: Pirellula sp.; assembly: GCA_043757575.1. Classification (GTDB taxonomy): domain Bacteria; phylum Planctomycetota; class Planctomycetia; order Pirellulales; family Pirellulaceae; genus JBKCUI01. The sequence continues at coordinate 12,877 of JAYVPE010000350.1, read as the reverse complement.
TCGGATCGGCACCCAACGTATCTTGCAGCCCTTGCGTTGGCAAAGCTGTTGCCAAGGGACAATGTTCGAGTGATGCTCCATCTCGGTCAGCAGAATCTCATCACCGGGGCCGACGTTGATATCGCCCCAGGCTCGAGCGATGAGATTCACCGAGGCCGTCGCACCGGCGGTGAAAATCACCTCGTCTGTATTGGCCGCATTGATAAACCGTCGCACTGACTCTCGGCTTGCTTCGACCCGTTCTGTCGTCTGAACCGCCCATTCATGCCCCGAACGATGAACGTTGGCATAGTGTTCTGAAAAAACACCAGTTATCGAATCGATAACCGATTGAGGCCGTTGCGAGGATGCTGCGTTATCTAAATAAGCGATTTTCACTCCATCGCGATTCTTTCGTTGGAGGATCGGGAAGTCTGCTCGAATCTGTTCCATTCTCGACGGAAGCGGGCCAACGTCTTTGAAAGGAGTGGTATTAACCGAGGGGTCGACCCGAGATAGCGAACTCGATGATCCTTGCATGGAATCAGCGTAAAGCCGAATCCGTTTTATCATCGAATGCAATCCGTTGCTTCGAAGCGGCGAAAGAAACGATCTCAAGTGCAGACCATCGAGCACATTCTCGATTGGAAATGCAGTGATTTCAACAGGAGTTTTCCCTGAATAAGCAGACATCAATACGGCAACCAATCCACGCACCATGGGCGCATCGCTCGACGCCAAAAAATGGAATGCCTCGCCGTTCCAGTTAGGCACAATCCAGACCATACTTTGACAACCTAACACCCTGAATTCTTCCGTGCAATACTCTTCAGGGAATGGTGGAAGCGATTGCCCCAGCTCGATCAAAAACTGGATTCGCTCTTCGGACGTTTCCAAATCGTTCAGTTCTTCTTGCAGTTCCGAAAGGTCGGGATAAATAATTGGAGTGTCCATTGCAGTGCGACTCACGTAGGTCTTGCTGTCCTCAGCCGGACATCAACCTAAGGTTAGAAAGTGCTGTGTCAGCCTGAGGATAGGCTGAGCTACGTGGCGGTAAATCTAAAAAATTCCCAGTTGGTCCCTGGCGTCTTCCGTCATTCTATCCTGAGTCCATGGCGGATCCATAACAACCTTGATGTCGACCGCACCAACTCCTTCGATTGCTTCGATGACCTGACGGCTGTTAGCGACTAGTTGCGGACCGGCTGGGCACATCGGGCTAGTCAAGGTCATTTCGACGTTGACACTTTCTTTGCCGTCGTCTCCCGGCTGTATGTCGACGACATAGATTAACCCGAGGTCGACAATGTTCACGAACAGTTCCGGGTCAATTACCAGTTTGAGTTGTTCTCGCACATGATCTTCGGTGATTGGCATTTTTCTCTGACACTAATTTGAATGAGCTGCGGGCGCTAGCCGCGAGTGAGGATAAACGCGGCTAGCGCCCGCGGCTCAAACATTTGCCAACTATTGGTCTTTTAATTGTACGAAAATATCGCCATTCTCAATTCGCACTTCATGCGACAGAGTTCCCTCCGTGGCTGGCATGCAGATCGCATCACCAGTCCTTACGTCAAACTTGGCACCATGCCTTGGACATACCAAACAGTTGCCTTCTAATTCTCCATCGCCAAGTGTCCCACCGTCATGCGTGCAAAAGTCTTCTACGCAAAAAATCTTACCACCATCCAACATCACCAAGACGACAAACCTATCGCTCACTTCAATGGTTTTGGCTAGATTCGGCTTCAAATCGCTTAACTTGCAAGCGAATTCAAACTTGTTTTTACTTAAGTTTGCGGTCATTTTCGAGTACGTAACTTTCTAATCGTATTGGCGAACTTGGCGAGCGATTGCAGCTCCGAGAGCTTCGCGAACACTTTCGATCGATATGCGATCGAAAATTTGCTGGAAGAAACCGGTGACGATCATCCGAATGGCTTCTTGTCGCGTGAAGCCTCGTGAACGAGCGTAAAAAATGAGTTCTTCGTCTACCCGACCGCTCGTGCTACCGTGCGTGCATCGAACATCGTCCGCTTTGATCTCAAGTCCTGGAATGGAATCCGCACGGGCGTTATCACTTAGCAGTAAATTATCGTTCCGCTGATAGCCGTCCGTCTTGTCCGCACCTTCATCCACCTTGATCATTCCACGCCACACCGTGCGTGAACGGTCCTGAAGTACTGCTTTGTAAAGGAAGTCGCTCGTGCAGTGCGACGCTGAATGCCGCTGAAGCGTGTTGTAGGTGAGATGCTGGCGATCGCGAGTGAACAATACGCCGTTAACATGGCTATTTGCACCTTTACCAATCAACGCGACTCGCTGGTCAACCTGCGCAAATTTGGAGCCGACTGCTGCAATTGTCCACTGGATGTTGCCATCCTGACCGATACTCGCCCGCTGGTGTGCAAAGTGCCAAGTGTTACTGCCCCAATCTTGGAGACCAACGAAACGCAAATTGGCCCGAGCTTGAACCACAAGCTCTACGCCACCACAGTTGAAACCACCCGCATCAGGAGTCTCGCTGCTGGACTCAAACAAAACGGTAGCCTCGGCTCCTTCGTCTAAAACAACTAGGGAATGCGAAAGGTCGACACTGCCATCTCCCATCGCCGCGTGGATGTGCAACGGCTTGTCGATGACTACGTTCTTGGGCACATACAAAAAATAACCGTCCGTCCACATCGCAGCCTGCAACGCTGCGAACCGATCGGTATTAATATTGATCTGGGCATGAAGATGTTTTTTTACCAACTCAGCATGATCGCGGACACAGCGGCTCAACGAACCGAACACGACTCCTTTGGCTGTGTATTTTGGGTCCAGCGATTCCGAAGTCACCAAGCCGTTTTCGCAACGGATCAAACCCGCTACGTCAACACCCTCAAGCAATCGAACCGGTGCATTGCCAACCGATTGCGTTGCGGTTTCATCCGTCGGGTTGTATTTGGCTAATTTGAAACCACGAAGATCGGACCTAAGCCAATTTTCATCGCGCGGATTCGGCCAGCCCATCGATTCGAACGCAGCCCAAGCGTCCTTGCGAGCTTGGGTAATCCAAACAGGATCGATGCGTCGGTCGACAAACTGATCGAAGCCCGATTGATTAAAGCCTACGGTTTCGTTGCGTGCAACAGTAGACGTCATTTAGCCCACCGACCCTTCCATTTGCAGTTGAATCAAACGGTTCATTTCAACCGCGTACTCCATGGGTAACTCCTTTACGAGCGGCTCGATAAATCCGCTGACAATCATGGTGCTCGCCTCAGCTTGGCTCAGTCCTCGACTCATCAAGTAGAACAACTGCTCTTCGCCGATGCGGGACACGCTTGCTTCGTGACCGACGCTTACGTCCTTTTCAAGGATCTCGATGTAGGGATAGGTATCGCTGCGGCTCTTGGAATCCAAAATCAATGCATCACATACAACGTTGCACTTCGAATTCTTGGCACCCTTTTCGACGCGTACCAGTCCGCGATAACTTGCTCGTCCACCACCCTTCGAAATGGACTTACTGATAATCTGCCCAGTTGTGTTAGGAGCGCAATGCACTAGCTTTGCACCGGCATCCTGATGCTGTCCTTTGGCGGCAAACGCAATGGAGAGAATCTCGCCGTGAGCACCTGGTTCAAGCATATAGACTGAGGGATACTTCATGGTGAGCTTGCTGCCCAAATTTCCGTCCACCCACTCCATAGTTGCGTCGGCATACGCAACAGCTCGCTTGGTGACCAAGTTGTAAATATTGTTGGCCCAATTTTGGATGGTCGTATATCGGCAACGACTTCCGCGTTTGCAAATAATTTCTACGACGGCCGAGTGCAATGACTCGGACGTGTACATCGGAGCCGTGCAGCCCTCGACATAGTGAACCGAAGCGCCCTCGTCGACGATAATGAGAGTTCGTTCAAATTGCCCCATGTTCTCTGCGTTGATTCGGAAGTACGCTTGTAGAGGGAACTCAATCTTGACTCCCTTAGGCACGTAGATAAACGAACCACCGGACCAAACCGCTGAGTTCAATGCAGCGAACTTGTTGTCGGTCGATGGGATGATCGTTCCAAAATACTCTTTCACAAGTTCCGGGTAGTCGCGAACGGCCGAGTCGGTATCGGTAAAGATAACGCCTTGATCGGCGAGATCTTGTTTGAGCGAACCGTAGACAACTTCGCTTTCGAACTGAGCCTTTACGCCCGATAAGAATTTTTTCTCTGCCTCAGGAATACCAAGCCTGTCGAAAGTGTCTTTGATCTCTTGCGGAACTTCGTCCCAGGTCTTGCCTTGCTTGTCGGTCGGCTTCAGGTAATAAAAAATATCTTGAAAATTGATGTCGATGGCACCGCCCCACTTTGGCATAGGCTTCGACTGGAAAATTTCAAGTCCCTTGAGGCGATAGTCTCGCATCCATTCCGGCTCGTTCTTCATTTCCGAAATCTGATTGACGATCTCGGCATCGACACCTTTGCGAGCTTTAAAAACGGCTTTACTTTCGGTGCGAAAATCGTATTTGTTGATCTCGCCTACGGATTCGTTTGATGCAATATCGGTTGACATTATAGGGTCTTCTTTAGGTTGTTTAGGTTTAGCAGAAGTTGTTGCAAGAAGGGTTTGCTAGACAGCAACTGCTTCTTCTTTGCCCAACATTTCCTGGTTGGCCGCTTCGGCGTCAGGGTATGTTTTTCGGATACGTTCGTAGCCGTGATCGTGCAGTTCGCGAGCGAGTTCAGGTCCGCCGGTCTCCACGATTCGACCGCCGAGCATGACGTGAGTGAACTGAGGCTTGTTGTGTTCTAGGAGCTTGTCGTGGTGCGTGATGATCAGTAGACCCATCTTGTCGCGTCCAATTTCCGCGATCGATGCGCTGGCCAGTTTCACAGCATCCGCGTCAAGACCGCTGTCGGTTTCATCGAGGATCGAGAACTTCGGCAACAGCATCGCCATCGTCAAAATCTCAGCTCGCTTCATTTCACCACCTGAGAAACCGTCGTTGACATAACGGCGAGCGAACTCCGAATCCATCTTGAGTTGTTCCATCTTGGACTTTAGCTCTTTGCGAAACTCCCGCATCGGGATCAAGTCTTCGCCTTCCTTGCGATCCGGACGGCGAACATTGGTAGTAGCATGACGAAGGAAATCCGCCGTCTTAACACCTGGTATCGCGATTGGGCGTTGGAATGCCATGAAGATCCCGGCGCGTGCTCGCTGGTCGGCTTCCCACCCGGTGATGTCAGAATCGTCTAGGAAAATTGCTCCCTCAGTAATTTCGTAATTGGGATGGCCCGCGATTGCCAACCCGAGCGTGCTCTTGCCCGAACCGTTTGGGCCCATTAAAGCATGTGTTTCGCCAAACTTTATTTCTAAATTAACGCCGCGAAGAATCGCTTTTCCGTCGACAGCGACATGCAAATTTTCGATTCGGAGTTTGTGTGACATCTGTTCGTTCGATCCAAGGTCAATTTGAAAATAGGTAAGTAATTTAGTAATGTAGTATCGATGCTGGGCGATCAACTCGGTGCGATTGCACCCGGTACCGTCGGTTTGAACTGGCAACAACTATGGCCATCCAAACGACACTGAGACAACTCCATTTCTTGTCCCAACGCAGTGCTCAGCACTTTAGTTTCCATGTTGCACACACTGCGATCATGCTCGTGGCCAACTAAATCTGGGTAAGGGCACGCCTGTACCTCAAGGATCGGCAATCCAACGCCGCTGGTCATACAAGTCGGAATCCTTCGATTCGTCAAAAGCCCTGCCATCAATTGCATTCGATCCTCAAGCGGACCGTCGGCCAGCAGTTCGCGAAAAGTCCCTCCCATGCGCTCAGATACCCGCTCAATCAAAGTCGCCTTCACTACCGGAGATTCAATCAACTTGATCTCGTTCCATAGGGCGATCGCCAAATCGCTGTAGGTCACGCCCGCTTGCCGAGATCCTTTGCCAGTCAAGAAATAGTTGAACGAAGGTCTGCCTCGACCAACGCCTTGCTTGCGACGCTCAATCAATCCAGACTCCTCAAGCCGATCGAGCCGCTGCCGAATGGCTGTCGCCGTGACTTCGAGCCGCTCCATCAAGTCGGTAACGGAGAGCCCAGCCTGCCGCCTGAGTAAGTCCAGCACAAGCTGGTCCACAGGCCGGGTCGGCGCGTCGTTGGATTGGGGCTTGATTTCCATAGGAATCACATCATTGCTAGCAAAATGCAGTAAATTGCCCCAAAGGAGTGGTGCAATTCCATTAGAAGTGTACCCAATTAACCAATTTAGACAAGCTGCATTGCGAATAAAGTAGATCCAAGGTCTTCTATTGTGTCACCCCTTCAGGATTTGTGCATTATTCGGAGTCTCGGCACGGACGGTTAGCACCATCTTGGATCCATTTTACAAATTAGTCACGTCGAAACAACAGAACCATGTTCAAACTTTGGGTAATTGCGCACCGCGAGTATGTGGCCATGGTCGGGACCAAAGCTTTTCTGTTTACGCTCGTCATGATGCCGATTCTGATGTTCGGAAGCCTATTGGCGATGCCAGTACTCAATCGGGTCACGGGTGGAAAAACTCAAAAAATCGTCGTCGCAGATGGGACGGCGCAGCTATTTGCAATCATCGAAACAGCAGCTCTGCAACGCAGTAAGTCGATCCAATCCATTCCAACCGAACCGATCGAAACCCAAAAAAGCAAACTCGACTCGCGTCATTCCTTTATGGACCAACAAGCGGACAACTGGGAGTTTGTTGCAGCGTCAAACGTACTGTCAAACGCTCAACGATTGGAATACAACAACCAAATTCGAAATGGCGATATCTATGCGTTGGTCGAGATCCCAAATTTGTTTCTCGATCCGAAACAGGCTTCCCTGACTGAAGAATCAACGGAAAAATCGACCGAAGGAAAAACCCAGTTACCGAATTCAAAGGCCAAGTTTTACAGTCAAGACGCGTTGATGAGCGGCGCTCGGGCTTGGCTGGGCACACTCATCAGCCAGCGGTTACGAGAAGTTCGAATGGAACAATTTGGATTGGATAAAATCGATCCAAAGATTTTTGCTCAGATCGATGCGAGAGTTGAGTTGCTGCCTAGCATGCCCATCAAAGCGTCCGATGTGGGTAAATCGGATGATCATTCTGTCATCGATTCACTCGTCAATATGTTCTTGCCGTTCGGCGTGATGATGTTGATGTTCATGGTCATCCTCATGGCCGCCCAGCCCATGCTGGAGAGTGCCATGGAAGAAAAGAGCCTCCGCATCTCCGAGGTCCTCTTGGGATCGGTCACTCCCTCGCAGCTGATGGGCGGCAAGCTGCTCGGAAACGTTGCTGGTTCGCTTGTCATTTTCGTGCTCTACGGCTCAGGCGGACTGTTCTTTCTCAACTATCAAGGTTTAGCGGACAAGATACCTCTGTCCGTTTTGCCATGGTTCCTTTTGTTCCAACTGCTCGGAGTTCTTTTTTTCAGTTCGATTTTCCTAACGGTCGGTGCATCGGTCAATGAACTAAAAGAAGCACAGACGTTGTTGCTACCGGTGTGGTTAGTGCTGATGGCACCGATGATGGTTTGGTTCATTGCCATTCGAGAGCCCAACGGAATTGTTTCCACGACATTGAGTTTTTTTCCACCGTCCTGTCCGATGATGATGGTGTTGCGTCTGGCGTCAGGCACGACCGTTCCGTTCTGGCAACCGCCATTGGCTGCGATCGTGATGATTGCATCCACTTATGGAATTGTAACGTTAGCTGGCCACATTTATCGAGCAAGTCTTTTACGAAACGAAGGGGTGCGATCCATCAGCCAATTGTTTAAGAGAACGTTCGCTCGAAGTTAGCACCGTTAAGCCGCCATTCGTTTCTGGGCACCGATAGCTTTTCGTCGAAGCATTTGCTGGAACGCCTCAAACACTAACTTCATTTGAGGCGCTTTGTAAGGAAAGAATTCGGCTGGGTCCATCGAGTGTACGACCGCACCGCTATCGAGCTCAAAAACCAGCAACTGTCCGTCCCGTGTATTTGCGCAGTCGATCGAGTAATAGTCCAGACCCATTCGACGGTCTATTTCCTGCAAAGCCACCCGATGTTTAGCTGCGAAATCCGTGTCAAAATCATCTATGAATTTTGCTTCGCTGTCACGATTTTTCTGACTATGAATCATGTCCGCATTCAAATAGTGAACCATCCAATGCTGAGAGATAGCCATGTGCGCTGCGAACGGCACTCCGTCAATGACCGTGACTCGATACTTGCGATACAGATCATCATCGCTTCGATAGTCTATAAACGGCGCAATGAAAAACGCGTTGCTATCGTGCGAGTTTAGGTACTCTGAAACCTGCAACCCATCGTCCAGCTTGGCCAAACCGTGACCAGCATGCGAGTTGACAGGCCGGGCGATCAGCGGAAAACAATCGCTCCCTGCATGGATGAGGTTGATGGTCTCCAATCGACTTACTCGGCGAGCGTGACTAGTTACGATTCCGCTTGCGGATGCAAGTTTTTCGCTTACCTTGTCGCGACTCAATTGAGCGATGTACGACGGCATATTGATAAACGGCATTGGCCAATGCCGCATGACTTCGCTGAGCTGCGTCAACAAGGATTGACTCCGGTCTGATTCACAAACTGCCACGAAGGCGACATCGTGGTCCGGTATTTCGCTTGGAACTGGCAACCCTTCGCCGAGGTACAAATAGCTAAGTGCAATATCCGAATCCTCGACAAGAAAATCGATGGGTGTATTTGCCATCACTTCCCCAGGCCCCATGATCGCAAGCAGTTTCAAAGCCGGATTGTCCGGATTGGTTTCTAGACCATAAAATTGATGTTGTTTGAGTGCCTCACTTTGCAACTCGCTAGCAAGTTCTGGCCTCTCGCTTATCTGCAGTACAATCGATAGATCCATCATTGCGGCCGAATCATGCGAATTAACCTCTATCCGTTTTGCAAGCTGCGACGTGATATTGGATAGATCATCTCCGTTGAATGCCAATCGCATAATTTTGGCAAGACCAATAAGACCTTGCGTTTTTTGGGGTTGTAACTTCGTCGTAGTTATCATGCTTTGAATTGGCTTCCTTGTGAAAAAGATCGACCAAAGCGCAAAGACGCTTCGAGTAGGCTGTCAATTTCCAATGGCGATGTGCGATGATTGAAGATAGCTGCCCGGATCGCAAATTGTCCGCCGACGATTGTCGACGACGGTGCGGCGATACCGGATTCTTGAATGGCTACTACAATCTCTTGGTTCACTTGGTCAGCATCGTCGCATCGATACCGGAAGCAAACGATGTTGAGGTTTACGGGAGCAAGCAATTCCAATTCCGATGACTGCTCAATGCATGTCGCAAAATATTTGGCTAGTTCGCAAGTTTGCTCCATCATCTTCGCCAGTCGGTCCATCCCGTATACTTGCATTGTGAACCAAACTTTGAGAGCCTTAAAGCTTCGCGATAGATCAGGACCAAAGTCACAAGGCCAAGGGGATCCGGCAGCCATTCCTCGCGTGTCGCGCCGAAGGTAGTCTGCCGTTGAGGCAAACGTATCTTGATGCAATTGCGAATCTCGCACCAAAACAAATCCAGCGTCGTACTGAACCTGTCCCCACTTATGAAAATCGAGCGCAATCGAATCCGCTTGTTGGATACCGAGCAGCTTGGTAGCGATCCTAGGGGACATCATGCCCAACGCTCCGCAGGCACCATCCACGTGAAACCACAATCGTTCCCGACGCGCAGTCTCAGCGATCCCGCGCAAATCATCGATCGCCCCGACGTTGACCGTTCCTGCTGTGCCAATCACGCAAAAGGGTGTTCGTCCTGCGGCTCGGTCCGCAACAATGGCTTCTTGTAGGAGATGCAAATTCATTTCATGCCGTTCGTTTACTGCAATCCTGCGCAATTGGTTTCCGCCCATACCGGCTATCTCCATTGCACGCTCCAGGCAGCTATGCGCGTCGCCCGAAGTGTAGGCGACCAGTTGCTCTCGGACTTGCTGTAGCCCATGAGCTCGAACCTCGGTTCCGATTTTGGACGTGCGTGCGACCAGCAATCCAATCAAGTTCGCCATAGACGATCCAGTTACGAACAGACCACTGGCGGTCTCGGGAAAGCCGAACAATTGTTGCATCCATCGAACCACCTGCTGTTCGACTTGGATCGGTATTTGGTCACGTCCTCCCAGATTGGAATTTAGGCCGGACGCTAGCATTTCAGCCAGCATACCGACAACCGATCCACCACCATGAACCCAGCCCATGAATCCTGGATGAGAGTTGCCAATCGCGTAAGGCAAGATGTTTTGCATAAAAGAGATGTGCGTGGCCTGCAAACTTTGAGGAGCCGATGGGAGATTAGTCGCGAAGACTTTTGCCACATCCTCGGGGGCGGGCTGCCATACGGGACGTTGGCGAATCTGCGAGACATAGTCCAACATATCGTCAAGCATCCGATGGCTTTGAGTGCGTAACGAATCCCAATCGCTTGGGTCGAGATTGGCCTCCGAGTCAAACAAAAGAGAGTGCCTGCGACTTTTACGAGAACAGAACTGGCGTCAAAGACAGTTTTATCGGCAAAGTCAGCTAGAAAATTGCGTCAAAAAATTGACGTGCCGACTAGGCCCTAACTTCTGGCCCGTCGTATTTTGTAAAGATCATTCGCCCGGCTTGCGTTTGCAACGTACTTGTGACGACCACACCAATCGTTTGGTTGACGCGATCTCGGCCTCCCTCGACGACTACCATAGTGCCGTCATCCAAATAACCTATGCCTTGGTCTTGGCCTTCGCCGGTTTTCATCACCCTGACTTGAAATCCTTCGCCTGGCAAAAATTGAGGACGAAGTGCACTGGCAACTTGGTTCAGATCGATGACCTCAACGTTGTGCAATTTGGCTACTTTATTGAGGTTGAAGTCACCCGTTACAAGTTTGCCGTCAAGATGCTTTGCAAGAAGTACCAGTTTCATATCGACTGGCTGGCCTGCAAATTCCGGTAATTCACGGTCGTACATCATGAAGTCCATCTTTTCGCTGGTTCGCAAGCGATTTAAGATATCCAAGCCGCGACGCCCTCGAACGCGTCGCAATTTGTCCGAGCTGTCGGCAATCGTTTGCAGTTCAAGCAAAACGAACCGAGGCATAATGAGTTGGCTATCGAGGATGCTTGTTTCCGCCAACTCGGCAAGGCGTCCGTCGATGATGCTACTGGTATCTAAGATTAATGGCTTTATCCCCTTAAGGTCGCGAGAGAATTCAACATAGGGGATAACAAAACGAAAGTCGTCTTTGGTTTGCAACAAAAGACTGATACAGGAGTAGCAAAAGAAAGTCATTGTTGCGAGAGAATAATAAGACTTGAACCTATTGTTTTCCAACAACGGATCCATAGCGATCGACAGCAAATAAGAAAGCAATACTCCAACGAGCAGCCCAAAATAAACCGCAGAGATGATTTCGATGCGTTTTCGCGGAAACAACATGTCCACAGCAACCACGCCGAACGCAGCCAGGAGGACACCGCCAAAAATGATGTAAGGCATACCGTTCATGGACGAAAGATCTGGAGATCGCGCCCAGATCGCTCCCACCCCACCCGCTACGGTAATGAAGAGGATACGAAGGAGGAGAATTGCCAATGCATCGGAAAACGGTGTCTTCGAACTCTTGTCGAATGAAGCGTCTATGCGGGAGGTATCCATGGAATAATCAAATTTTGAGTGCGTGCGTAATTACGTGGTCAGTTTAAATAATAACGCATTGGAACCCAAAAAGTCGCCGGAATTTGCGGAAACATTGACTAAATTTTGCCAGCCCGCGATATTGAACGAAAGGATTACCCAAAACGCCAAATATTTCAATTTCACGAGTCCCAACCAGCCGTTTGGTGGGGGTAAGTAGATGTTACTTCGGTGCGACTGTGGCGATCATTCGCTTGCCTTGTTGTAACGGCGGTTGCTCCAATTTGGAGAATTCAGCCAACACTTGCAAAACATTTTCCATTACACGTCTTCCTTCATCGACGTGGGCCATTTCACGTCCACGGAAAATGACGGATACCTGGACTTTGTCTTTATCCTTTAGAAAACCAATCGCTTGGCGAACTTTCGTCCCAATATCGTGTTCGCCGGTCTTTGGGCGCAGCCGAATCTCTTTTGTTTTGGTTTGATGGGTGCGTTGACCGGACTTTTTGCTTTTCTCATATTTGTATTTACCGAAGTCCATAATTCGGCAAACAGGCGGTTTTTCGTTAGGAGCAACCTCGACCAGATCCAGGCCAGCATCCCGAGCACGGGTAAGTGCCTCGTCGGTAGTAATGACACCGTACTGAGTGCCGTCAGGACCGATCACGCGGATTGGAGAAATGCGGATCTGATTGTTGATCCTTGTTTGAATGCGTTCGATTGTTGAAACCCTTTCGATAGGAATAAATGAACTCCTCCAGCCGACGTGCCAGATCGATGTGGAATGAACTACCCAACCAGTCGGAGACCAGCCAGACTACCTAAGTTAAAGTATCGGCAATTCTGGTCAACTCGGTCAACAGATGTTTGGCAAAATTCTCGAACCATCTAGTCAATTATCGAGTCTTTTCCGGTCGGTGACCAATTCGGGCGCCCAAAACCGATTTGGCTTGGTTGCAGAGCCAGCCATGACATAGGCTGCAAATACGATAGAGACTTGCACTTGCAAGCCCTGCCAAGGTGGATAACATACCTAGCACCGGTGTGCGATTGATTGTCCAATGCACGCCTGCCCGCCCTTGTAGCTCAGTTGGTAGAGCAGGTGACTCTTAATCACCGGGTCCAAGGTTCGAGTCCTTGCGGGGGCATCTCCATTAAAATCCCTGGGAATCTAGCAACATCAGTAGCTACATTCCCAGGGATTTTTTCGTTTGAAAGTGCATTGGATTCCGGG
>JAYVPE010000349.1:0-5240 GCA_043757575.1 Pirellula sp. | reverse complement strand
AATCGAATCGCATCGTGTACACAATATCTTTCAGGAACTGCGGATTGCGGGCCCAGAGTGTGACTCCCCATTCCCAGTCGTCTAGTCCGACCGATGCTGTTACCAATTGTGTAACACGACCGGCAAAGGCCATACCACTTTGCGCGTGCTCGGCCATCATTTCGGTTCTCGCCGAAAAAGGTTCCAGGAACCAATTGGCTCCAACGTTCCGAACTTTGTTCATCGGATAGAAACACATTGCTGGCCAGTTTGGAAACTCAGGAGCCAGCCGTTGGGCATGCATCATTGGCAATCGCTTTTCATACGACGCCACTTTAGCTTGGTAGGTTGGCGACTGAGGATCTTCGCCGGTTCGTATGAGTTTTGCTGCGTACTGTTCTTTGCTTGGCAAGTATTCGCTGATCTCAGACATCGAAACGAAAGAATAGACTGGTTCAATAGCGGCACCCAACGTCGAGCTCATGATTCGCTGATGCACTCGATCGATCCGCAACGGATCTGGATCCATCATGATGGTCGCGAAATCGGCTTTGTGTCCGCTAACGATGAACGACTGAATCCGCTCCGGGCGAGCCGTCGAGTGGGGTGCGATCGCCGCTGAAAAATCGGCCTTGGCTTCGTGCACGGCTGCTTTACCAATACTCGAGAGCACTTCTCGTTTCCAGCGATAGAAGTAATGACCGCAATGCAACCCTTGGATTGGAGTGACCGAGGGTACTGGTAAATTGGCTGCGGAACTGTGGGGATGACTCATGGAATCAGCGATCGAATAGAGTTACGTAGTACAGGCCTTCAGCCTGTCGAAAAAACTGCAGCGAAAGGCTGGCAACCTGTCCCGCGACTTAAAATAACAAATGGTGCCGATGGATTGTAACATGCGAAGTTCAGGTTGCGAACCGACGCTGGCAGCTTGGTTACGGAATCGCGTGCCGACGGGAATCAATTCGAACCACGCCTATAGGGGAAATCAGTCATCCGCTGCGTCACCGTCCTTAATCACGAACCTTGCCTTCAGCCGAGCGACTTCGGTCGCTAGCCCTGCAAGCTTCACGCTGCGCAGAACTTCTTCGAAGTCTTTGTACGCATCGGGCGCTTCGTCCTTTGGATACTTGCGGCAATTCGTCAAGATGTCTGCATCTCTAAACGACGCGTCTACCGATGCTTGATCCAATTCACGTATTGCGCGTTTTCGACCAAGCTGCCGACCTGCACCGTGATTAACACTGTAGCAACTAATGCTTGCGCCAGGGTCCGCAACCATAATGCTGGAACCCGCTTGGGGATTGCCTGGCAACAAGATCGGATGTCCGGTCTCGGCATACCGCGTTCCCTTGAGAGCGTAGTGCCCCGCTGGGAATGCCCGGGTAGCTCCCTTGCGATGAACCCATTGAGGGATGTTGTCGACAATCTCGCGACGCGCAATATTGTGACTGATGAAGTAAACCAACTGCCCCTCGATTCCCGGAAACACTTCTTGAAACGCTTCTAATACAAGCGAGTTGATCAACAAATGGTTTACCGTAGCAAAGTTTGCACCGAGCGACATATCATCGATATAGTCGTTTGCTTCCGCCGTTCCCAAGGGTGCGTAGACTAGCTCTCGATCATTTCCCGGCAACGGGATATCCCATTTCGCAAACTTATGTTGCAAAGACTTGAACTGACCCATCGCCAAATTGTGACCAACTCCACGTGAACCGCAGTGAGACAGGAACGCCACATGCCGATCCCTCAATCCGAAAACTTTGGCCGCCTGGCGTGCTCGTGCATTGTCTTCGACATAAACAATCTCGCATTCACCGAAATGGTTTCCGCCACCGTAGGAACCAAGCTGCAACGCCTTTTCTGAAAACTTGCGAAACGTTTCGTTGTCGATATGCCAATCAATGCGTGAGGCCAATGCATCGCTTGTCTCGTCGTGACCAACGTGAGCGGAGTCTTCGCAGCGGGTGGTCCATTCAGGCGGAATGCCCAGATGATTGCAGACAGACTCTGACGCACCCTCGATCACAGATTGCATTCCGAGTGTTTCATCGACGCGCCGTGATTTAGCGGCGTGGCGTTGGCCTCGTCCCATACCTGTGGGCGTGCGTTCGCAAATCGCGTCGATTAGCTTGCGCCGAATTTCGCGAGGTCGAATCGCTTCCTCTGGTAAATTCAATTGCAACAAACTCATCGAGCACTTGATATCGACCCCGACGGGGCCAGGATAGATGTGCGTTGGAGACGTCATCACGCATCCAATCGGCGCGCCGTAACCGCAGTGGCCATCGGGATTGAGAATCAAATCGGTAACGCCAGGGGCAAGGCGAGAGTTGATTGCTTGTTGCAAGCAGATCTCGTCGAACGTGCCGCGGATTTTTTCAGTACCGATGACCGTGATCGGTTTAGTTTTCCCACCTGTCGGCAGAATCGCTGTCGCTTCGCCCGTCGGAATCATGATTGTTTATCCATGTGTTGAGAATGGGTTTCCAAATTCAGGTCTCAGATACACGCAGAACTCGGGAAACCGCTGCTCAACACTAATTGCAAGTTGATAAATTAAGGAACAACGTAACATCGATAGACAGGATGAACAGCATAAAGTTCGGTTTACTGTATTTCTTGTCCATCCATGTGAATCAGACCACATGTCGCACAATGCTGACCAATAGATCCCTAGCTTGTGGCTCGCTCATCGCGCTCGGGTCGTAGTGCATGCCAATTCCAAGTCGGTTGGCATAAGTGACCACAGCAAAGGACGCGCACAGATAGGGCCGCAGTGGAGCCGCGAAATCGAAATGTTCCAGCGCCAATTCACCGAGCAATAGTCTACCTTCGCCGTCATGCGGCAGTGATGAATGACGCAATATCGGACCGAGATTGGTAAGGATGCTAGAGATCGTACACTGTTCGCGTCGCACGGCCTTAGCAATTCCACCGGGCAACCTGTGTTGGCAGTGCAATGAAAAGATAAAAGTCAACCCTAACCTATTCTGTTTAATGATCTGCATTTGATCGTGGATCGACTGCATCAATCGTTTAGGGTCATCACTGTCCGATCCGCATCGATCTACAAAAATCGAGCTGACAATATTTGTGGCAGGCGTGCTGCCGTCCTCTTGACTCCGGAGACTCATCGGGACCATTATCCTAAGGCAGCTATTTCGATCATAAACCCCGTTTTGACGTTGCCAATTGCCGATCCCCAACAACAAACTCTGCAGCAGCAAATCATTGATCGTAACGCCTTGATTTTTGCTGGACTGTGTTAGACGAGTAGTTTCCTCACTGGATAAATAGTGCATCAGGATGGCAGGGTATTGAGATGGAACCATTTCGCTTGGCGCTCGTGCAGCGAATGGAATCAGCGGTGTCGGTTTATTTCTGAGAAAGTCGCGTACGCCGTGCAGGCCGAGGAATTGCTTTCGCGACATGCACAAAAACTTCCAGAATGTCAGCCCAAACTTGCCGCGTAAACACAACCTCTGTTCGTCTAGTTTTGGAAACGAAATAGCGGTAGGGGCCACGCCGATTTCGAGTGCGTAAGCGATCAGCCAATCGTGGATGAAACTGAGAGCTCCCAAACCGTCGCAGACCGCGTGATGCACTTGAAAGACGACTTCGGTTTTCTCGCCGGATGTGACAAATCGCACGCGAAGTCCAATCTCCTTCGTCAAATCTAAAAACGAGCACATGGGAAAATCATCGCCCGCCGTTCGCTCGACAGATTCAAAATGGGGAATTTGGTTTTCTGCCGCCACCCATTCCGCTCGTCCCCAATTTTGTTTGCGAATGACCGAGATGAGCAGTGGGTGTCGAGGCAACACGGCTAAAATTGCGGTTCGTGCGAACGTTTCATTCAACAGGCCGGAAAATCGAAGACGAAAGAAAACCATCCACGGATAGGACGGGCAATCCTCAGCGAGCAGCAGTTGCTCCATTACGGTTAATTTCAATGGCCAAATCATTGGCGAGCGGTTTCCGTGTGTTGTTTTTGCTGTGTTTGATTCGCCAGGAACAGGTCCAACGTTTCGCGGCAACTATATTGAAAGCAAAACCCGAATTCGGATGTTAAACGATCAGACCGAATGACCCATGGGTAGCGGCAAAAATACAAAAAACCGGACGGAAATTCGTGAAACGAAAGCCTTAAACACCAAGCGACCGTCGTCGCATAGCGAGCCAACCAAAACGGCAACGAAATCACTCGCCGTTGCGTCGCCTTTGCAATTTCAGAAATGGTCAACCAATCGTTCGGCCCCACATTGAATGCTCCGCGCCCGTTGCGATTTAGGATCGTGAAGATCGCAGCCGTTACATCGTCCTCATGGACGAATTGCATCGCCGTGTCACTGCCATCCAATCGAACGAGGATTGGCATCCCAAAAATAAACCTACGCAAATAATTGTCCATATTGGGACCGACAATGACCGCTGGCCGAGTCCAACTCACCGTCACCGATGGCTGCTCGATTGCAAACTGCGAGACAACTTTCTCGACCTCGGCTTTGTCTGCCGAGTAACGAAATTCTGGTCTGCCCCGTACTGGCCAATCTTCTGGGATGGGGATTGCATTGTCCGGCCAGGCACCAAAGGCGGTGGCGCTGGAAACCAGATGGCAGCGAGCCGGTTGGACATCGGCCACCGCCGACAGCAGATTGCGGCAGCCGTCCACATTGATGGAACGCATCAAACCGTCGTCGTACAAAGGTTGAAACACAAAGGCAGCGTGAATGACGGTGTCGGGCGAGAAAGCTCGCAAGGCGACTCTCAGGTCCGGGCTGCGAATATCGGCTTGTACAAACACATCCGTGGCATCTGTGGTAGGCGGTTTGATATCTAGTCCCAGAATTTGAACTCCAGGGAATTCTCTCCGCGCGTACTCAACCAACTTGGTTCCCAAGTAGCCCGAACTGCCGGTGATGGCGATCCTTTTCAACATGGATGAAGTTGGCGTTCTAGAACGATCCCTGCCGCGTACCGCACAAAGCGGATGTTGAAGCGAATGAGCAACCCGAAAAACTTGTTCTAGTATAATCGATGGGTTTGTGTCAATTGTTTAAGCACGATTATTGTGGAGTCCAAAACATGTCGTCAAAGCTGGGATACGCCCTTGTAACGGGTGCAAGCAGCGGAATCGGTGCCGATTTCGCTAGTGAATTGGCCAATCGCGGTTACGACCTAATTCTCTCTGCTCGCCGCCGCGATCGGCTAGAGGAATTAAAAAAAGAGCTTACGGCACGCTTTTCGATTCACGT
>JAYVPE010000348.1:0-5247 GCA_043757575.1 Pirellula sp. | reverse complement strand
ATGGAAAGTTTTTTTCCGTGGAATTCCCGCCAGTAAACACGCAACCAATGCGCCAGCCAAACCGCAAAAGTGGCTCAGTTTCTAATCGGAATTGACAGTTCGAACGACAAAATGTTATGTGGGAATCAAAACCAATCGTTAAAGTAGTTGCAAGTTAACCTAAATCAAATGATTTTCCGAGTCATGCCAAAAAATCCCGGGGTTTGGGGCTGGCCCGAAGGAGCAGCGATACCTAGCATCCGTTAGAATGAGGAAATTCTGTTAGACGATTCCAAGCCATGAATACGGCGGCATTGTATAGCCGCCGGTGAAAACCGGCGGTTGTTATTTTGGAAGCGGGAAGATGGCACTAATTCTTGATTGCATAGAGTGCTTCGTAGGAACGAATATACAAGGTTCCGTTTGAGACGATGGCCGACGCGGTAATCGCTTCTTCCATATCGATAGTACTAACAATTTCAAAGTCTTTGCCCGCCTTCACAACGGTGAAATGACCATCGTTGGAGCCGAAGTAGATGTGACCATCTACGTACATGGGACTTGTGCGGTGCTGTCCCGTGTAGGTGCGGTTTAAGTAAACTTCTTTGCCCGTGGCTAATTCTACGCACTGCAACAAGCCGTTTTTGTTTAACAGATATACGAGTTCGTTAACGACAAGAGGAATGGAAACGTCGGGGGTTTTTGGTAAGTCCCAAGCTACTGCCGCTGATTTTTCCGAACTGTCCCCTTTCAACTCGGAAGCCTTGATGGCGATCACTGGCCCTTCCTTGGCGGTTGGGATAATGATCCTGTCCGAGTCCGGTGCGACACACGGCGACGCGACAAAGCGAAATGTGGAATCGTTGGGTTGGGAATTGATTTGTGTAGGGCCGTTTAGCATTCCGAAACGCCAAATTTCTTTGCCTGTTGATAAATCATGCCCAGTCGTGCAATCGGCACCGTGGGCTACAAGGAACTTTACCTTTTTGTCATCATAGAGAAATGGTGATGCGTAGGAGTGCTTGCACTCAAACTGAGCGTCGGTCACGCGGTCCACTTCCCATACTGTCTTTCCAGTTAGTTTATCGAGCTTGATAACTTTGCCGGTTCTCGACTGGTCTTCTCGATTCATTCGTCCATGGATAAGCTGCAAGTAAAGTGAATCGCCATCCAAGACTGGAGTCGATGTCATTCCAAATTGAATATCCAGTTTGCCGAATCGATCACCGACATCGAACTTCCAAACCTCCGTTCCATCCTTGGTATAGCATCCAAGTACTCCGGTCCCAAAAAAAACCCAAACATGCTTCCCATCCGTCGATGGTGATGGTGAGGCTGAGTTTCCTTCGCCAGCCCTAGCATCTTGGTTGCCGGTGCCCACCTTCTGTTTCCAAAGGATTTTACCGTCCGTTGTATTTAAGCAAAGAAGGACGAGATCACTGCCATCGGAGCTCGTAGCGTAGATCCTATTGTCCCAAACGCAGGGTGTTGCACCCGCTTGGCCTGGCATCGACGTGCGCCATGCGATGTTCTCCGATTTGGTCCATTTGGTTGGAATGTTTTTTTCTGTAGAAATTCCATCACTTTTTGCACCGCGCCATTGTGGCCAGTTTTCCGCATTGGCAGTCGTTGCTAAGAGGATCGCTATCGAAAGGAAAGAAAGGATAAAACGCATGGGGGTCGTCTCGTGATCGTGGATGATTAGGAAATTGCCAATCGGGCGATTGTACCAAATTGGGGCAAACTGGAAATCTATGGATTATTTCGAGGTATTAGGTCAGCGGGCAGAGCCGCTGACCCACTGCCAGATTTCCCAAAAACATGATGATTTTGCGATAATAAAAACTCTCGGGCCATGGCATAATACTGGGGGGCCTTCGGAAATCCTCTGATGGCGAATCTACCAGTCCATTTTAAGTCAGACCATCTCATGACTCACTCTCTTCACAATTTCGTTGCATCGCTCGTTTCCGCTTTCGCCATTGGGGCGATGCTGATTTCCGGTACTCCTCTGAAAGCCGCCGACACCATCGCATCGGAATTCAGCAATTCGCCCGCGATCGGTTCCAAGTTGGATGGTTTTTCTTTAACAGACTACCAAGGCAAAGAATGGAAGCTGAACGAGTTCCAATCCAAGAAAGCCATTGTGTTCGCTTTTGTCGGTACGCAGTGCCCCCTTGCTAAACTGTATTCCTCCAAACTGGTTGAGTTAGAACGACAATATCGTGATCGTGGAATCGCTTTTGTCGCCGTCGATGCGAATGTTCAAGACAGCTTGGCCGAGATGGCCGCTCATGCTCGCAAGTTTGGATTTGAATTTGCCTTCTTAAAGGATCCAGCACAAGAGCTTGCAAATCGATTGGGCGTTACGCGAACTCCCGAAGTCTGTGTTATCGATGGCACCAGCGTGATACGCTACCGAGGCCGGATCGATGACCAATATGGGATCGGCTACTCCAAGGACGCTGTCTCCAAAAAGGAGTTGGTTGTTGCTCTCGAAGCGATTCTAAAGAACGAAGATGTGGCAACGACGACAACGGCTGCGTCCGGATGTCTTATCGGTCGCGGTTCTCGCGACCTTGCTAAATCAGATACGGTTGTTACCTACGCAGAACAAGTCAGCCGGATTCTGCAGTCGCGTTGCGTTAGTTGCCATCGACCAGGCGAAATTGGTCCGATGGACTTAGGCAATTACGACGACGCGTCCGCGTGGGCTGACATGATTGTGGAAGTCGTCGACGAGGGACGCATGCCACCCTGGCACGCTAGTGAATCGTATGGCTCGTTTAAGAACGACCGTCGGATGCCCGCAGAAGAAATCGCCGCCATAAAAAATTGGGCTCGGGCGGGAGCGACTCGGGGCGACGCAAGCAAGGAGCCAGCACCCCTCAAGTTCGTGGAGGGCTGGCAATTACCACGTCAGCCTGATTTGGTCGTTCCCATGAGTAATAAGCCGTTTGACGTGCCCGAACGAGGGGAAGTCAAATATCAGTATTTCGTAGCGGATCCACATTTGACGCAAGACACTTGGGTCAATGGAATGGAAATCGTTCCAGGTAACCCCTCCGTCGTGCACCATATTCTTGTCTTTCTTCGCGAAAAAGGGAACAATCAGCGTGGTGGCTTGGGTGCCGAACGCGGATTTCTTGTGGGCTATGTGCCAGGCACACGTGTAGAAGCTATGGCTGAGGGAATGGCCAAACTGATTCCAGCCAACAGCGAGCTGGTTTTCCAAATTCACTACACGCCGAACGGAACGGCTCAAACGGATTTAAGCAAAGTCGGTTTCATGATTGCCGATGCCAAGACCATCACACACGAAGTTCAGACGACGAGCTCAGTCCAACCTAATTTTCGCATTCCGCCTCGCGATGGCAACTACAAGGTAACGGCGATGCAGCCAGAAGAATTACCTAACTGTGATTTGCTTTCGATGAGCCCGCACATGCACGTTCGCGGAAAGGCGTTTCGATACACTGCTGTTTATCCAGATGGGAATCGCGAGGTCTTGCTCGATGTCCCCCACTACGACTTTAACTGGCAAACCGAATATCGATTGAGCGAAAAGAAAAAGATGCCTAACGGAACTCGCATTTTCTGTGAGGCTGCCTTCGACAACTCCACGAGCAATCTCAACAATCCTGATCCGAACGCCTGGGTTCAGTGGGGAGATCAGACTTACGAAGAAATGATGATTGGTTATTTTCACATTTCGGTACCAGTCGATTCTAAAACCGGTCGAGCTCCTCAGCTCAAGAAAGCCAAAACCGAGCGTCCGACACCCGAACAGATATTTGCCATGCTCGACACTGACGCGGATGGAAAGGTGCTTCGAAGTGAAGTACCCAAGCAGCTTCAACCGATTTTTGACAGACTAGACAAGAACACGGATGGTGTATTGGAAAAAAACGAGTTGCCAAAGTAATTGCGGTCGACCGCTCCCCGGTCGGTGGGAATGACTGTAAGTACATCGATCGCGAGGTACATCGATCGCGGAGCGATCGTCCACAATGGGAGCTAGGCCAAATGCGAACGTAGCGTTTTGGCGGCTTGCTCGGGGGTGACGGTATTGATAAAGCAATCGGAGCCCCATTCAAAGCCAGCTATTTTGCTAAGCCGGGGAATGACTCGAAGCCGCCAGTGATACGATAGCTCGTTACCGTCGCCGAATGGACTGGTCTGCAGTACGAAGTTATATGCAGCCGAAGGGTGAGCGGATTCGAGCGCCGCAAGTGTTTTCTTGGTAACTAAAGCAAGATCTTGACGTTCTGCCTGACTGATTTCCTCATACCTACTCTTATGAGCCCTCGGGATAACGGAAAAACTGTAGGGAAACCTTGACGCGAACGGGCAAAGTGCAACAAAGTGTTCAGAGCTATAAAAGATCCGCTCCTGCCGTTCTTCCTCTTCGTTCATCAACTGGCAAATATAGCAGCAACCGTACTGCTCATGGTGCACAACCAAACGCTGATTGACCTTTTCGATATCGCGTGGCACAAAGTCCAGGCTGATCAATTGGCTATGAGAATGGTACAACGACGCTCCCGCATCCGCGCCGTAGTTTTTGAAAATCACTGCGTACTTTAAGTCTCGCTGTGCTCGCCAATGATTTAGGCGACGGCGGTAGGCTTCAAAAATGAGCGCGATGTGATCTTGTGGCAAGGCTGTGATGCTATCGACGTGAACCGACGATTCGATGATGACTTCGTGTGCACCCCTAGGGATATTTCTTTGGAATAGGTGATCGGCACGCGCGGCCTGTAGTTGTTTTACTGACGAGCCGCCGAGCGCATTTTCGGACACGTAGAGGGCCGGATCGGCTTGAAAATGAGCTGCAACATTCTCGTCCGAAAACGGCTCATGGCTAGGGATGGCCGGGAACTTGTTGGGAACAACGCGAACCTGCCATGAACGACGAACCTGTTTTGCAGCATCCGCACTTCGATGGGTCGAAGTTTCGTCGAAATCATTTTCCGGCAGGACGAGAGTTGGTTGTGGCGTTTCATGCTCGTTACCTGAGCAAAACGGGCATTCCATTATCGTGTTCGGAGCGTTTGATCGCGATTGTCGATATTGGTCGGGACGATCTTCGCGGTTGGGCGCGAAGATAACCCATCGGTCCGACAACCAGTCGTAACGAGTTTCGTTCATTGCAATGGTGGCCCTTTAGAGTCTACCCTCAATTGCTGCCAACTCGCGAGCTCGGCGGTAGACGGATTCGTAGGCGGTCGCACTGTTGGTCCACGACCAATCCTGCGCCATTCCCCT
>JAYVPE010000347.1:0-20037 GCA_043757575.1 Pirellula sp. | reverse complement strand
TTTGATACACAAACGCGGGCGTGCCGGGGAAGCCTACAGTAAAGACATCTTTCCAACCGTCGCCATCGAAATCATGCACCCACGCGAAAAAGTGGTCCGTGTACCCCTCACGATTCTGGGGCTTGGCTGGATAAATTTCGTGCTTGACTTCGAAGCCCGGACCTTCATACCAATGGGGCCCGTAAACAAAATCGACTTTGCCGTCGTTGTTCAAGTCGCCAGCGGCGGCACCTTCCGAATAGTAAACATCGGTTATCTGCTGTGCCCGAAACGTGTCGAGCGTTTTATCCTCTCCAGCAACAGGACCAAAACTGAAGCAAACCATTCCGAGGGCAACAATAGAAAAGTTGCGTTGATGCATCATGGTGAGTGAAAACCCGGTGTGAATTGAGAGGAAGGATGCTAGGCAGAATGTGCTCAATGAGCACCGACTAGTCTACCATGCCATGAATAGAATTGCTGCAAGGAGAAAGCCTAACCCATCGCGCCGTCGACAATGATTCCTTAGATTGAGGGGGGGGTTGTCCTTTAAAAGTCGGAGACTCAACCAAAGTTGCTGACGTAATCAGATGTTGATCTCCTGGGTTACGGCAGGTAGTCTTCATGTTTCTTAACTGAGCAACCGATTCGGTCGCAGTCCAAATCTGAGCAAAACAAAGGGAGAGCAAGGGCAAATGCACTATAGTTTCAAAGGAAAGAATGCATTGGTGACCGGGTCCTCAAAGGGAATAGGTCGGGCTGTGGCGATCGCGTTGGCGCAAGGCGGTGCAAATGTAACGGTGAATTGCAGTGCGAGCCGAGATCAAGCCGAAGAGGTAGCCCAGGAGATTCGCAAGCTTGGCAGTAAAGCACTTGTGGTAGCGTGTGACGTATCGGATTTGGCGGCGGTCGAGGATATGGTTCAGCGGACCGTTGCCGCGTTTGGTAGCCTGGATATGTTCGTTTCCAACGCCGTCTACAGCGATCGACAATTGCTGGTCGAAGCGGACATGGTTGGCTTTCGCCGTACCATCGAAGTGAGTATGTGGGGGGCGTTGCACGGAGTTCGAGCGTCGGCTCAGCAAATGATCAAGCAAGCCAAGAGTGGAAGCATCACCGTCGTCAGTTCTCCCCACTCGATCATTCCGTATCCAACCGCTATGGCCTACAACATGGCCAAAGCAGCAATTGACCATATGGCTAGAACTGCGGCTATCGAGTTGATCCATCATGGAATTCGTGTCAACGTATTTCATCCAGGTTGGATCGATACACCTGGTGAGAGAAAGTTCTTTTCCGAAGAACAGCTTGCCGACGGCTCACAACAAATACCGATGAAGCGACTGGGGACT
This sequence comes from Pirellula sp., assembly GCA_043757575.1. Lineage (GTDB taxonomy): Bacteria > Planctomycetota > Planctomycetia > Pirellulales > Pirellulaceae > JBKCUI01. Next base: position 18,706 of record JAYVPE010000347.1, on the reverse strand, counting down.
TCGGAAGAGATGGCTCATGGCATCTGCTTTACATTGAGCGATGAAGCCTCCTACATGACTGGAACGACTTTGACGATGGACGGTGGAGTGGGGTTGCCATGGTGGTCCAAACGGACGGAGGGTAAACAGTAATTTGGCATCCGAACATTCTTAGTCAGCAAAGTCTTTGGCCACTAATTTTCTAATTGTGTTAGAATAAAATTTGGAAATCGAAACCAAACTGCACCCCTCAGGTTTTGTCCAAGAGAGACTTCATGCAATCATCGGCCACGGCCATCGACGTCACCGACCTATCCAAAACGTATCGCGAAGGGTTGGTTTTTCGCAAGACCCACAACGCTCTTAGTCACGTTTCCCTCTCAGTGAAACGGGGTGAAGTATTCGGACTGCTCGGCCCGAACGGAGCTGGCAAAACCACACTCATCAAAGTCTTACTCGGGATTTTGCATCCGAATCAGGGGTCAGCGACCGTGCTAGATTTGCCAGCAGGGAGCAAATCCGCTCGACGCAAGATCGGTTATTTGCCTGAAAACCTAGTTTTTCCACGGCATCATACCGGCCGGAGCGCGTTGTATTTCTATGGCCGGTTGAGCGAAATGAACGACTCGAATATCCGTGCGCGTGAGAACGAACTGTGGCAACTAGTCGGCCTGCAAGGACGCCAGCACGAGCCGGTTCGACGGTACTCCAAAGGCATGCGTCAACGACTTGGCCTAGCTCAAGCCATGTTGCACGATCCAGACCTCATGGTCTTTGACGAACCGACCGACGGTCTCGATCCAATGGGTCGCCAGGAAATTCGCACCGTTCTTGATCAATTAAAAGAACGCGGAAAAACCGTTTTTCTCAATAGCCATATTTTGCAAGAAGTTGAACTGGTGTGCGATCGAGTCGCCATCATGTCTTTAGGGAAACTGCGAGGCATCGGAACGATCGATGAATTGATCGAAAACCATCCGCACGCTAGTAAGTCGACCGTCACTATTGAAGCGATCGGCAGTGCAGCGAAAATTCAAGAAGCAACTCGCGACTGTGTAATTCGGGATTTTTCTACAGTTCTGGACGGTGTTGATTCAGAAGTCGCCGTGCAACGATTCGCAGTCGATGCAACAGACCAAGCCAATGTGGATCGCGTTGTCGATCGATTGCGAAGCTGCTCAATCAGCATTTATCGAATGCAGCGATTCCGCCCCAGTCTCGAACAAGTTTTTTTGGGCATCGTTAACGCTGCTACGAGTCCTACAACTTCAGTACAACCTCCGTTCAAGTCACCTCAATGAAGCCCTACTTTGCTGTTCTTTATGACAGCTTTCAAGAATCCGTACGATCCAAGGTACTTTGGATCCTGCTTGCCGCGTGGACATTGATTTTGGCTGCATTGTTTCCACTTTCGATTTCTCAAGGGGAAAGCTTCGCGTTTACTTTTGCGGACATAGAAAATCCCAGACTCATTCTCGACAATCTTGCGTCGGCCTCTGCTGGCAGAGGAACACGTTCACAAAAGGCACTCTACTCCAAGCTGGACGCGGAATTTCAGGGAATCCTCATCCAAAGGCAAAACAATAAGCGAAGGATTTTCACCGGCATGTTGACCGCGGCCTTCAATAAGTTGTTAACCAATAAGGAACTTTACGACAAAGAAGCGTGGCCAACGGCAGATCGGCGCAAGGAACTCAAGCCGCTCATCGAAAATGAAAATAAATCGGCTGCAGAACTAGAGAAGCTCAACCGCAGTTTGATCGACCTTGCGTTTCCTGGATCCACTAGGTCGGCATCGGGGCAAGCATCGTGGATCACTTACGGCGGCTTGAAATTGGGCGGTCCCCTCCCGTTTACAGAACAACTGATCAAACCGTTTATCGAATCGGTTATTTTCCCACTGGTAATGCGACTGGGGCTTGGAATTGCAGCTATGTTTGTTGCAATCATTATCACCAGTCCTATGATCCCGGACATGTTTCAGACGGGTTCATTGCACTTACTGCTCAGCAAGCCACTGTCTAGGAACTTGCTCTTTTTAACGAAATTTTTGGGCGGCTGTATTTTCGTTGCCTTTAATATCGTCTTCCTTTTGGTCGGTTTATATCTGTATGCTGGCACACGACTCGGAATTTGGAATATCGGGATACTGTGGTGCATTCCGTTGTTTATTTTTGCGTTCATGATCTTCTATTCCGTGTCTGCATTCGTTGGATTGATTTGGAAGAACCCGATCATTTGCGTAGTGATTACGGCTGTGTTCTGGGGTGTTTGCTTCGGTGTTGGACTGATCCACTTCTATTTCGATTTCTTCCTCCACGTCCAGCCGCAAACGCAACGAATCTACGCTATCAACGACACCGTCATAATAGCGACACAACAAGGAAGGCTTCAATTCTGGGACGAAGCGCTCAAGGGTTGGAGGACAGCTTATGGCGATGTCGAGGGCCAAAAAGTCATGGGGCCTGTATGGCTTGAGAGCGAAAAGGCGATTTACTTTGGTAGACCGCGATTCAATCCATTCGGCATGGGAGGTGGCCAAGGAGCCAAGCTGGAGTTTGCAAGAACACCGGATCTAGCGGATGCTGCGGACACGACGTTTTCATCGAAGATTTGGGAGGATGGCCGGATGGATAGCGGTCCAGATCTTCCATCGGATCCGCTTCAAATCATTCCTTGGAAAAATACTTTGGCAGTTCTCAATGAGAATGGAATCTTTCTATTCAATCCGGCAGGAGCAGCACAAGCAGAAGAACGGAAACCTATCGCGGATATTGTTGGCCGAGCATTTTCTGGCGTTTTTAGCAACACTTCTTCCTCTGTACCATCTGAAGCGTTTGTAGAATTAGCCCCTAAAGATTGGAATCTCGTAAAGCCGTTGGACGTATCGGCCTCTCCGTCGTTCCAACATATGCTTACCTACTCGCGAGCAAAAGTTTGCCGTTGGAATTCGGAACAGGCAATTCTGAAGCGAGAGGCCGAACTAGATCTCAATATTCCGCCCGCCACAGTTGCAGCCATCGGTACAAACGACAACACATGCATAGTATGCCCCAACGGCATGAAACCTTTTGTGATCGATGTTGAAACTATGCAGGTTCGAAAGCAGCTCGACGAAATGGGCGAAGTCACGATCAAACAAATTGTCCCGGACAACAATGGAAACTTTGTCATGCTGTCACCCCAGGGTGTGGTTTGGCTGTACGATTCACGTTCAGATAAAGTCTCCAGGCCATCCCTGTCGGGCCAAGGAAAAGCGCATGCCATCCACCTAACCAAGGATGGACAACTTTGGGTGGCTCATAGTGGAAAAAAAGCAGATCTGTGGGACGTGCAAGAGAACTCCTCGAAACGCTCGCTCCGTCCGAAAGCCAATATCACGGAAATGATTTATGGATATCTCATCAACCCTTTCTACGAAGTGAATCCAAAACCGGCTGCTGTCAACGAAACAATCGAATATGTGCTGAAAAACCCGAAGAACAAAAGTCTCGCTGTCGACCGCAATGACCTCGATGCACCGACCATTCAAACAGATCCATGGAGACCGATTTGGACCAACTTTTTGTTCGTTGTAGTAATGTTATCGGTGAGCTGTTGGTATTTGTCGCGCCAGGATTTGTGATGGATTGCGATTGCACAAAATTCGATGCTGGCGCGTTAGAGCCTAAAGCACTGCGGAACCTCCGGGCCACTATTGGATGGTCAAACCGACTGCTTGTTGCAGTGGATCCAAGCCCAATGCGGCTTGCATCGCAGCCAACGACGTAAAGAAGTCTCGCTCCGCTTCCAAAAGTTTTACTTCGCTGTCGTTGACCTTGATCTCTTGAGATAACAAGAAGAACACGTCAGTCCTGCCAGCCGCGAATGAACGGCGGAAAATATCAAGCGTAATGTTGGATTGATTGAGCAACTCGAGAGCAAAAATGACATTCTGCTGAGTGATATCCAATGCATTGCGAGCGGTTCGCAGTTCAATTTCAATTTTGTTACGTTGGAATAAAAGTTTCTGTGAAATTTGCATCAGTTTGGCTTCGATGCTTTGAATCTTACCGATCGCTTTGCGGCGCTGGATTGGAACTTCGCCAACGATGCCTGCTTCCAGTTGGAATTCGCCTTTGTCATTGATGTCGCTGGTCCGTTGCCCTACGTTTTGAATGGTTTGTACAGTGAAGTCGACGTTTGGCAAAAGCTGATTGCGTGCTAAAGTCAAGTCCCAGCGCGCAGTCTGTTGATCCAATTCAATCAACGCAATTTCAGGTCGACTTGCGAGCGCATTTTGAAAGTCAGCCTCGAAATCACCGACAGGAATTTTCGCGATCTTCGGGAAGCTATTCGGCAACCAATCGGGTGGTGCCAACAGTGGACTGCCTCCCTCATCTCGCAGGAAGAGGGACAGTTTAAATGCCGAATCACGAAACTTCTGACGCGTTTCGTTGAGCTTAAGTTGGCGTTCGTAAATTCCCTGGGCGTTCTGTGATATGTCTAAATTGGAAGCGGCGCCTGCGGCTTTGGAACGATCAAGCTGCTCACCACGCTTCACTGCAATCTCCAGCAGTCGCTCTTGTGCCTTAAGTACGTTTCCGAGTTCGACCCACATCCAAAAAGCCCTAGCTGCATCCTGTCCTGCCATTAAGATCTGGTTCTGAATTTCAGGTGCGACCGCCTGCCGACGCAAATTGGCTTGAAACAATTCAACGCGTGACGGGTCAATGGCGCGGCCTCTTAAAAACGGTTGCACTAGCGCAACTTTAAATTCGCCCCCCTCGTTAGTCTGGCGTTCTTTGTACCAGGGCTCGAAATTCCCACGTCCGATGCGGTACCCAGCGGTGGCGTAGCCGCCCCACCATAATTGACGAGCCACACCGATCTTGTTGCGATAGGTCTCATAAAATCCTACAGGTTGATTAAGCGAGTAGTATTCAAGTTTTACATCGTACGCACCCATCGCCGTTGTCCGCTGGCCGGCCGCCACACCGGATTGGAGTCTTGCGATTTCGAGAAGCGGAAAAGCTCGATAAGTGGAGGCAATGACATCGGACAACTGCAAAAGTTGTCCCATCGCCTGTGCATCTGACTCAGGGGTTGGTAACGCCTCGCGTACGGCAGCCGAATCCTGCTTGGTTGCCGCGTCAGGCGTTGTGGGATCCATTTTTTCGGCGGGTTTGGTTGCCGAACCATCTGGTTTGTTGGGTGCCTCGATAATCGCAATCGAACTGTCACTTACCTGTGCCGAAGCCATATTGCATGGAATCCAGGCCAACAAAATGAGCAACGAACGCCCTATTTGAATTTGGGCATTTTGGGGTCTTTTGTATTTTCTTCGCTTGGCATCGACTTGTCGATGGTGGGCGGAAAACCGTTCAACTGTCGCCATATTTCAAAGCCCAAAGGAACTGTGGTAAGAATTACCCAACCCTTCGCTCTTACTCCTTGTCTAAGGTATCGGCTGTCCGGCCATATTTCTTGCTTGGGATCATCCGGATCCGGTCCGACGATGATTTTAAAATTGCCTTTGATGTCATTAGACGGGTTGACAGCAATCACTTTTCCTCCAAAAGTGCCAACAGCCACACTCGGCCAGCCAACAAATTGGATTGCAGGCCAGCCGTCGAATTGCAAGCGAACCGCGTCGCCGACATGGATCAACGGCAAATCGAGTCCACGAATGTTGAGTTCAACGGCAAGGTCACTAGTATCAGGAATAACTTCAAAGAGTTTGTCCCCTTCCTTGACGGTATTGGTTCCAACTTGGCCGAGAATCGCTTGAATTCGCCCGCTGCTTGGACTGAGAATTTTCAATCTGTCTAGTTCGCCCAGTTTCACCAGAACATCTTGAAGCTCTTTGGTGATTGTTGAGATTTCGCTTTCCGATTTCGCAACTTTGGACCTGAGCTCAATGACTTTTGTCTCTACATCTTTTCGTTTGCTAGCAAGCATTTGTTCTTTGCTATTCAGTTCTTCGAAGGCTTCATTAACAGCTTCTTGCGATTCGATTAGCTTTTGCACTTCGGCATTTTCCTTATTCATAGCTCGTTGATACGCGATCTCCGGCTCCGCATCTCCTCGAAGTTTTCGGGATACTTGCAGTTCTTGGTAAGCTTGATCTTGCATCCGCTTTTGAGCTTCTACCTTTGCCTTCGCTTGTTTCCATTTCGCTTGTGAAGCCCTAACGTCGGCTTCACTTGATTCGATCGATCGCTCCAGATTGGCTTGTTCGGTCACTACTTGGTCTTTTGTGTTTTGAAAAATTAATTTTGCGAAGTTTAGCTTTTCCAGCAGTGATCGTTCCTGTTGCCTTGTCAGTTCCAATTGATCTTTGGAAAATGCGTCCAGTTCCATGATGACTTCTCCCTCGGTTACCAAGGAACCTTCACGCAGATCCGGTTTCATGGAACTGACGATTCCCTTTGCCGAACTCATGACGACCTGTCGTCGGAGCTGGGGCAATCTTGCAACCACCTCTCCTTCACCTCGCGATGTCTGTTGCCATGGCAAGAAAATAGCAGCCAAAATTAAGCCAAACAATAACAAGAACGTCACTCTCGCAACGAACCTCGCGAACCAACTCGATCGAACCAAGTGCATGGCAGGGAATCGTTCGCCAAGAAACTGAGTTGGTCGCAAACGTATCATCCTGCGGGGGGACGTAAGTAAAAATGCAGGTTTTACAGGATCTACCTTTGGCGATTGTGACTCGTTAATCATGGTACTAGTGTCCGGAATTTTGAGAAAGCAAATCCATGTGGCCATCGCATTGCGCAATGATCTCTGGATCACAGGTTGACAGAACAATTGTCCATGGCTGTCTTCGATCGTTTAACCGTTCCCAAATTCGCCTTCGCATTTTTGGCGGCAATCGATCCAATACGCTGTCTATCAATAGCAACCTCGGTCGTGTAGCAATGGCGCGAGCTATCATGAGCCGAATCGTTTGGCTACTGCTGAGCGGATAGCCGCCGCTCTGAAGCGTCGTCTCCAGTCCTTGAGGCAACGAGAGTGCTTCGTCCCAAAGTCCGACCGCTTGCAACGAAGTTCGCACTTCCGATGTTGTCACTGAGGTTCGATTCAATGAAAGATTCTCCGTGAAAGTTCCACGAAAAATCTCTGGGTCCGAAGCAATTGACACCATTGATCCATCGGCGAAGCGATTCACCTCTCGCGAGTCGACGCCACCAATCTCTACCAAGCCACCTGCAGGAGGGCGAAGTCCACATAGTGTTTGCATCAAGATCGACTTGCCACATTGTCCCTCTCCAATGATCGCATAGCGTTGGCCGCTTTCAATCGTTAGGTTGCCGATATGGATAGCATGGTGTCCACCGCCACGTATGCTCAGCGATTGGAACCGAACCGCAACAGGTCCGATGCCAGCGTCCAACGAACGCGATGGTGGTAAAGTTGGCAAATCGATTAAGTGTCCGACTTTGTCGACCGCTGCCATAAGATCATAAAACGTTTCCAACGACTTACCAATCTTGGCAAAGGCACCCACAACCACAACCACCACCGAAACGCTCGCAACCAATTGGCCAATGGTAAGACCTCCCGACAGAACAAGCCAAACACCCAACGAAAGCAACGTTGAGATCGAAATGGCGTAGAGCATCAAGGCAAAGAGTGTTTGACGCATTAAGATGACGAAGTGATTACGACGATCCGAGAGGTACTCCACCGTCAATCGATTTGCACGATCCACCACCAATCCACTTCCACCGTGCACTTGAAACGCAGTCGGGTTGCCTATGACGTCTTGCAGCCAATGTGCAAGTCGATACTTCACTAAAGATTCTTCAATTGCAGTGCGAACAGCGTTTCCCCCGAGCAGGTAGAGTAAGCCAGTCATGGCTATCAGCAAGACGATATCGAAGGCCAACAAGTACGGACTATAAAGGGCTAACAGCAAAAGCCCTGTTAAGGTCTGAATGATCAGTGACAAGCCCTCAACCAAAAGTGAAGCGGTCGATTTTTGTATGGTCATGACGTCAAAAAAACGGTTGGCCATTTCTGGACCATGAATTCCATCCATCGCTGCGCGTTCAAGTCGTGGTAGTCGTTCGGAGAGATCACCAACAATGCGGACAAAGATTCGCCGCTGCAGAATTTCAACGATAAAGAACTGCAAGCCCTTGATGATTGCCGAAAGAGTGAGGATACCGAAAAGCAGAATTGCCAACCAAACTAACGGTTGCGTCAAACTTGCAAAACCAATGGTGGTCACCATTTGCTCGACAGCAAGTGGAGTCGCGAGGTCGAGCACTCCGACAACCAACCCGAAAATAACGAGCGACCAAATGTCGCGAGTCTCAAACTTAAGAAATCTCAACATCCGTCGTTGCGGTGAGATTTTCATCGTGTGATGATCGTCGGAGTGCGAATGATCGTTGGATACGCGGTGGAGATCGTCTCGATCGGGCCTTTCGTTCGACGCGATAGACTGGCATTCCAGGGAAGGCTGTGCGGCGAAGAAAAGTGGAGACTCCATTCGACCCACCGTTTTGCGCAGTTGGGACTTAGATATCGATTCCGAAGTCTTCCCCTTGGAATCAATTTTCGAAACTTCGGAATGCCTAGCCGCGATATCCGAAAACACCCACGACGCAGGATTCAATGCAGATCGCTGGACAGCGGCAATCGAAAAACCATCTAAAAGCAACTCCCAAATTTCGGGCGATGTCAGCTCGACTGGCGCAAGCCGGATTCCAATACTTTGGGCAGATCGCATAATAGCAACGGTCAGAGCATCGCCTTGTTCTGGGTTGGCATCGATTACTGTGTCGTTGAGAGCTTGCAGTATTTTTGCGCTCTCCGTCGGAACCTCCAATCGAACGGAAAGCTCGGCAAGCATCCCGCTGAGGATCTCCTTGAGGACGCCTCCTGCTCGAGAATCGGGTATATGACGCAACATGCAAGTGCTTTTTTCTAAGGTTGAACATAGGTGGACATAGGATAAGGCCACAGTCTAAGACATTATTGGCGCCGTAAAGCGAGCTGCGGCCTGAAAACTAACTAAAAAGCAATGTTCGATTTGCAGAATTTTCGTACTCGTGCTCAATCGCTTGCGATGGTACTCGATGTCGATGAAAGGGACTTGCTACTATATCGATTACCGAATATCGTAAGCGACAAATATGTCGCGTAATAATATGCGTGTTTTGGGAGCGAGCCGTTTGGCTAAGTTTGTCGGAAGTGCAACTCCCGGTTGCCGCACATGCCTTAATCAAGCGGACCAGAACCCCCCCGAAAATTGCAGAGAGCCCTTTCCCTTTCGTTGTGGAAACCGAGGCGCAACGGAAACTAGCGAAATTTTTTAACTAACTCATCGTTCACGTTATGTGATCCGGTGTAAGTCCGGGCAAGCAGTTAACAAGTAAGAATATAATGAAATTCTCAACGTACCTCGCCGTCATCTTGGCGCTATTTTGCCTTTTCCTTCCCGCGTGTGACAAGAAAAAGGAGCAAGTTCACCACGAGCAGCACAAGATCTTGGTCACCAGCCCTTTGGTTAAGGACATGGTCAACACGCAGCAGTATGTCTGCCAGATCCACTCTTACCGCCACATCGAGGTCCGGGCCATGGAGAGTGGTTATCTTGAGGCGATCCAGGTCAAAGAAGGCCAGACGGTCAAGCAGGGCGATTCGTTGTTCAAGGTCGTCACAACTCTTTACGAGGCAAGGCTGGACGCCGAAGTGGCCGAGGCTCAGCTCGCGCAAATTGAGTTCAATAACACGGAGAGGTTGTTTCAGCAAAAGGTGGTCGCGCAGCCTGAGGTGGCACTCGCCCAGGCCAAACTGACCAAGGCAAAGGCCAAAGTGAAGCTGTCGCAGGCCGAATTAAACTTCGCCAATATCAAAGCACCTTTCGACGGCATCATCGACCACCAACGTCATCAGCAAGGCAGCTTGATCTCCGAGGGAGACATCCTCACGACTCTATCCGACAATAGCGTGATGTGGGTCTACTTCAACGTACCCGAGTCCCGCTACCTCGAATATCAAGCAAGACCGGATAAGGACAATGTAAAAGTAGAGCTGAGGCTGGCCAACGGCGAAAAGTTTCCGCAGACAGGCAAAATCGCTGCGATCGAGGCTGATTTCAACAACGAGACCGGGAACATTTCCTTTCGCGCCGATTTCCCAAACCCGGACCGCATCCTGCGTCATGGTCAGACCGGCACCATATTGCTCAGTCGCGTTGTCAAGGATGCCGTCATAATTCCTCAGCGCGCAACCTTCGAAATTCTCGCCAAGAAATATGCTTTCATCGTTGAAGGAAAAGATGGCGGCGAGAATGATGGCGGCGAGAATGCCGGGGAGCATCACATGGAGCATGGCGTGGTTCGGCAACGCGAGATCGTCATCCTGAACGAATTAGATGACATTTTTCTGATCAAGGAGGGGCTCGGCGCGAACGACAAGATCGTTCTTGAGGGGATTCGCCAGGTTCGCGACGGCGAAGAGGTCGAATACGAGTTTCAATGGCCGGAACAGGCGCTTAAACAACTGAAATACCACGCAGAATAGGCACCCTATAATCCATGTTCGCAAAAATTCTGCATCGGCCAGCTTTGGCCATCGTCATCTCGTTGATCATCCTGTTTCTCGGTGGACTGGCAATCGTGACGTTGCCGATTTCTCAGTTCCCCGACGTCGCGCCCCCGAGCGTTGTGGTCTCGGTGTCTTTTCCAGGTGCAAGTGCCAATGTTTTAATCGACTCGGTGCTTGTGATTCTGGAGCAATCTATCAACGGCGTTCAAGACATGCGCTATATGATCTCCGACGCTACCAGTGCCGGTGAGGCAACGATTCAGATTATTTTCGAGCCAGGCACAGACCCGAACGTGGCGGTCATGAATGTGAACAACCGTGTCCAAGCGGTGAAGAACAACCTCCCACCCATCGTGGATCGCGAGGGCATCATCGTCATGCAGAATATGTCAAGCATGCTGATGTATGTGAACGTGTACAGTACGGATAAAAATGTCGACCAGAATTTTCTCTACAACTTCGCCAACGTTTACGTCCTACCAGAGATCAAGCGGATCCAAGGCGTCGCTCGACCCACCATTCTCGGCAACCGCGCCTATGCCATGCGGATTGAGCTGAATCTGGAACGCATGCGTGCCTACAAAGTGTCCGCCGAGGAAGTCATGAAGGCGGTAGCGGAACAGAGCATGATTGGTTCGCCCGGACGACTTGGCCAAGCGACTGGAACTACATCCCAGACTATCGAGTACGTGCTGACCTGGGTGGGACGCTACGACAAGCCGGAGCAATACGAGAATATCATCGTGAAGGCCAACCCCGAAGGAGAGATCCTGAGGATGAAGGATATCGCCAAGATTTCGCTGGGCTCTTCGTTCTACGACCTTTATTCGGACCTCGACGGCAAACCTGCGGCTGCTATCGTGCTCAAGCAAACCCCGGGTTCTAATGCGACCGAAGTCATCAGGAGGGTCAAAGAGAAGCTTGACGAGATCAAAAAGGAGTCATTCCCTCCCCTTATGGACTATGAGATCAGTTACGACGTTTCAAGCTTTCTAGACGCGTCGATTGAGAAGGTGCTGCACACCTTGCTCGAAGCATTCATTCTGGTCTCGCTGGTGGTCTATCTGTTCCTGGGGGACTTACGCAGCACGCTTATCCCGGTACTGGCTGTGCCCGTATCGCTGATCGGAGCCTTCTTTTTCATGCTGATGTTCGGTTTGTCGATCAATCTGATCACGCTGTTCGCACTGGTATTGGCGATCGGGGTCGTGGTGGACGACGCGATTGTGGTGGTGGAAGCGGTGCACGAAAAAATGCATACAAAACATATCGGTCCGTATCAGGCGACCCAGGAAGTCATGCATGAGATCAGTGGCGCGATCATTGCTATTACCATGACCATGACAGCCGTATTTGTTCCGGTAACTTTCATGACTGGTCCGGTCGGTGTCTTCTATCGACAGTTCGGACTAACGATGGCCATGTCCATCGTACTCTCCGGTGTGGTAGCGCTGACGCTCACTCCTGTTCTTTGTGCCATGATTCTCAGGCCCCACACGCAACACCAAGAACAGGGCGCACTGCTAAGCTTCCTAAACCGCTGCATCAAAAGGATCGCAGGCAATTACGCCAACGTCCTGCGCGGTTTGCTGGCCGTGCTCCTAGGCCTAGGGGCAGGATACGGAGTCTACTATTTGCTGAAGATAAAGATCATCCACGAACTCGTTTCTGAGCAGATCCCTCTAACGGAAACAATAACGATCGTTTTTTCGGGGGTCATGGCCGTGCTGTTCATATTGACCTTCCGTTCAAAGCTGTCGGGAAGCGAGCCGGATGAGGAGAAAAAACGCGGGCCGCTGGGAATGTTTTTGCATCTGTTTAACCAGGGCGTCGAGAAAGTGACGGGCGGTTACGCGGGGATTCTGCGTCTTCTGGTCCCGCGACGAATTCTGACCATGCTCGTCGTGGCGGGCTTCGGCTACGGTATTTTGCTAGTGAACGGTTTGCTTCCGTCAGGTTTTATTCCGCTCGAAGACCAGGGCGTTATTTATGGGATCATCCAGACGCCTCCTGGCTCGACACTTGAGTACACCAACGCCAAGTCCCACGAGCTACAAGCGATCTGCAAGGAGTTTGACGAAATCACCACGGTCTCTTCGATAGCCGGTTACGAGATTCTGACTCAAGGCCGCGGATCCAACGCTGGGACCTGTCTCATCAACCTAAAGCCCTGGGCCGAACGCAAGCTGACGTCAAAGGAGATCATTGAGGAGCTCGAGAGAAAAGGGAGTGAGATCGCCAATGTGAAGCTGGAGTTCTATGAGCCACCTGCGGTTCCAGGGTTTGGTGCAGCCGGGGGATTCTCCTTGAACTTGCTGGATAAGACGAACAGCGGTAACTATGCGCAAATGGGAGAGGTGACGGATAAGTTCATGGCAGCCTTGTCTAAACGCGAGGAGCTGAAGGGGCTGTTCACCTTCTTTGCCAGCGACTACCCGCAGTATGAGCTGGTCATCGACAATGACATCGCAATGCAGAAGGGGATATCGATCGCCGACGCCATGAATAATCTCTCCATCGTCGTCGGTAGCACTTGGGAGCAAGGCTTCGTCCGCTTCGGCCAGTTCTACAAGGTCTATGTCCAGGCCGCGCCGGAGTTCCGGCGGCTTCCCGACGATTTAGAGAATATGTTCGTCAAGAATGATAAAGGGGATATGGTGCCCTACTCCGCATTTCTCAAGATTAAGAAGAAGCAAGGCTTGAATGAGATTAGCCGCTACAACCTATATACGACTGCCGCGATTCAGGGAGCACCGGCTGCTGGCTACAGCACCGGTCAAGCGATCGCAGCGATTCAAGAAGTCGCTGTCGAGACGCTTCCCCGCGGTTTCGACATCGACTGGCAAGGTCTCTCGTATGACGAGGCTAAAAAGGGAAACACCGCGATCTACATCTTTTTGATCGTCGTCATCTTCGTATATCTCGTGTTGGTAGGCCAATATGAAAGTTTTCTTCTGCCGCTTGCCGTCATCCTCTCGCTGCCTATCGGCCTCTTTGGGTCCTTTCTGTTCCTGAAGGCAATGGGATTGTCGAATGACGTCTACGCTCAAATCGGTCTGGTCATGCTAGTCGGTCTGCTGGGCAAGAATGCGATTTTGATTGTCGAATTCGCTGTGCAACGTCGCCATGAGGGTGTGAGTCTTAAGGATGCAGCTATCGAAGGAGGGAAATTGCGTTTCCGACCGATTCTGATGACATCCTTCGCGTTCATCGCCGGTATGATTCCGTTGGTCCGTGCCACGGGCCCCGGCGCGATCGGAAACCGTACCATCGGCACCACCGCCGTCGGCGGCATGCTCATGGGAACCGTGATCGGGGTCCTCGTGATTCCTGGACTTTATTACTTGTTCGCAAAAATGGCCGACGGTCGGAAACTTCTTAAGGATGAAACAGATCAACCGCTTAGCGACCGTTTTGAAAACGAAGCCCAAGTAACAGGCGAGCATTAAGGCGCAAATCCATGACTTTTGGCAGTCGTGTAAGTCGTGGCATGGCCGGGTAATTTAATTCCACGGTTTCCATTAGCTGTCATTTCCAATCGCCACTTCGCTCGGAAGAGCAGGAATCTTCCAACTTTTCGGCACTACCGACAAAAGTCCACCCGCCGAATCGGTCGAAAGAATGAGGAGGAACGATCGCTCTTGGCGTGCTGATGGATCTGCCATCCTCTCCATTCCCCAATTTTCGGCAATCCGAGCCGGGACCCAAAAACGCCGCTACCAGCATAGACGGATGGAACGCTTAATGAGTTATTTCGAAAATACGTTTAGAAATCGCGCACTAAAGATAGCAATCATTTCAAGCTTTCTGTTGACTATTCCGTCCTGCAAAATCCCCGAGCTTTGTCGGCCAGACAAGGGAAAACCGCTTCCGGAAACCTTCAATGGCGTGATCCATTGGGAAAACTCAGCTTGCGTCGAACTACACGAATTTTTCAACGATCCGTCGCTTACCAATTTGGTCGACCAAGCGCTAGTCGACAACCAAGAGCTTAAGATCTTGGCTCAGGACATTCGGATCGCCAATAACGAGGTTTATGCGCGACGCGGGGCTTACTTTCCCTTCATCTTCTTCGGGGCTCGCGCGGGGGCGGAAAAATCCGGCGACTACACGCGAGAGGGAGCCGTCGAGAGGAATCTTACAGCTAATGGCAAGTCCTTTCCTGATCCGCTGCCAGATTTTCTGATTGCGACGAACGTCTCTTGGGAGATTGACATCTGGAAGAAGCTTCGGAACGCCCGGAGCGCGGCAGCCTTACGTTACTTGGGCACCTATGATGGACGGAACTACGTTGTAACCCGTTTGATAGCAGACATTGCCGAGGAATACTACGACCTTCTGGCGCTCGACAAGCGGCTTGAAACGCTGGACAAAACCATCGATCTTCAAGAGAAAAGCCTCGAGTTCGCCAAGGCCAAAAAAGAGGCAGGTCGTGGCACCGAGCTGCCCGTTCAGCGTTTCCAGGCCGAGGTTCGCAAGAACCAAAGTGAGAAGCTAATCATTGCTCAGGAGATCGTCGAGTCGGAAAACCGAATCAACTTCCTCGCAGGTCGCTTCCCTCAGCCCATAGAACGCCAGTCTGTCGACTTCATCAATCTGAACTTGCGCACGCTGAGTGCCGGAGTCCCCGCGCAATTGCTCCAAAACCGGGGCGACATCCGTCAAGCGGAACGCGAGCTGGCAGCTGCCGGACTCGAAGTGCAGGTCGCTCGGGCACGCTTCTATCCAGCGCTCAACATCAGCGCAGGCGTTGGCTACCGCGCCTTCGATTCCGGGTTCCTTTTCTCGACCCCAGCGTCCTTGGTTTACAATGCGTTCGGTGACGTGGTAGCTCCGTTGATCAACAGGAATGCGATCAAGGCTGCCTACATGACCGCGAATGCCGAGCAATTGCAGGCCGTGTACAAATACCAACGTACCGTTCTGAACGCTTTCACCGAGGTCATCAACTACCTGAGCAAGGTGGAGAAATACGGCCAGAGCATCGAGATCAAAAAACAGCAGTTGGAAGCGCTCGAGTCCTCGGTTGATTCAGCCACCAAGCTTTTTCAAAACGCACGTGCCGAATACGTAGAAGTGCTATTGGCCCAGCGCGACCTCCAGGACGCTAAAGTGGTCATTATCGAAACAAAAAAACAGCAACTAACTGCCATCGTTGACGCCTATCAAGCCCTCGGCGGCGGTATGGTGCGGAGCTTCAACTCAGCGACGGCTGCAAACTCAGGTGTCACATTCTCGTCGGACACATCATCACCGGAAACAATCTCTGCAGACAGAGCTGATTCTAGCAAAGCGTATGATTCGACTAACCCGTAGTCCCCAAACCAGAAGCGAAAGCGTTTACCGTGCGACCCAATTGGGTAAACAATTGTCGCGATTGCCACGTCGTACATTAGGCGATATACTATTGAGCTATGCAAGCAACTATTTCCTCTGCGTAGTTTGTATCGGGCTTTAAATGCCCGCAAGCTTAGAGGGGCGATTCATTAGACGGGCGGTATATCAAGATGGCCTTACCCAAATCCCAATCCACCAAGTCAAAATTGGCCTCGACTCCCCATCGCTCCCAAAAGACAAAACCCTTGGGTGGATTGACGCAACAGGAAAAAATCCGCTGGACTTTTCTTACGAATCACGCGCACGTCTTGATCCTATTGTCCCAAGACTCTTCCTTGGTCCTGCGGGAAGTCGCTTTCAGGATCGGCATCACGGAGCGAGCGGTACAGAGAATCATTGCGGACCTTGAACAAGATGGTTTTATCGAGCGCGAGAAAGTCGGGCGAAAAAACCAATATTGTATCTTGGTCAAGCGTCCGTTGCGGCACCCAATTGAATCGCATCGTTCCATCGGCGATCTAATCGCATTGATTGTTACCAATCGTTAAGTCCCCATCGCGTATCAATATAAAAATTAGAAACTTGGATTCGTTCGTTGGAATTGGATCGCGAATTCTCGCTGCCTTTGTGCTTCGTAAATAAGGAGTGCTGCAGTAATCGATACATTCAAAGACTCGACTCCCGTTGCCATGGGAACTGAGATCAGTCCTGTTGCTAATGCTCGAATTTCCACGCTAAGTCCGTTTCCTTCATTCCCAAGTAAAAATAGGGTCGGGCGCGTCAAATCGGATTTCCAAAAGGACTCTCCTTCCGCACAGGCTGCAAGGATCTGGACCGACGACGCAGCTTGCTGTTTCAGGAAATTTGGAAGATCGGTAACAATAGGTGTGCTTCGAAACCACTGACCTGCGGTGGAACGCAACACTTTAGGGTTGGTCGGTGAAACACTATCTCGGCTGAGATAAACTTGGCTAACGCCAGCAGCCGCGGCGATGCGAATCATCGAACCCAGGTTGCCAGGATCTTGCAAAGACTCGACCGCTAATGTTAAAGAAACTGGAGTGATGTCGCATTCGTCGCGGGCGCGATGAACAGCTACTCCCACCACAGGGGACCGCGAAGAGGTTGTTGAAAGCCGCCGCAATATGTCCTTGGTAACTGGCTGCAAGAGTACATTCACACGGTTAGGATCGGCTACCAGTCGGGCCAATAGCGGTTTATTTTGCTCTGCCCACGCTTCTTCAAAGCAGATTGACTCAAGTGGCCATCCCGTTGCAACTGCTTCCTCAACCAAATGTGTTCCCTCGATTAAAAACTGGCATCTGTCGCGTCGCTCGGACGCTTGATGCAATCGCATCGCCGACTTAAACCATTCATTATGGTGGCTAGAGATGATAGGCTGGAAACGCATTATGCAGATCAACAAAATTGAGTGAAGTCAATTGGGAAAACACTTCCGGACAGGAAAACAGTGTGCATTGTATCGATTGTGCGTAGAGCGCCCAACAAGACGTATGAATATCAGCAATAAATTGAATGATTTTAAAGACCAATCAATTATTCGAACACGCTTTCCGATGCTACTGTTGCGAGTCCGTGTGATTGAGAGGGCCTGATCAGACTCCCGACACAGCCACTAGCAATCCCTAATGATGTTCAGCAGGGTAGCGTGTGGGTTTTCGGATGAAATGCAACGTGTTTCAACTTAGGACTTACACATGGCGTCTCCATTCGCCACATCCTGATCAACATTTAGGGTGATTTAAACCAATCCATTCGGGAGATATTTCGCAATGACAAGAGTCAATACCAACGTCAATTCACTCACAGCTCAAACCCGTCTTCAACGTACGCAGGGTGACTTGCAAACCGCTCTTACTCGCTTGAGCACCGGTTTGAAGATCAATAGCGGCAAGGACGATCCAGCAGGATTGATCGCTAGTGAATCGTTACGAAGCGACATCACCAGCATCGGCAAAGCGCTTACCAACACACAACGAGCCAATCAAATCATCGGCACTGCCGACTCCGCTCTCGGACAAGTTAGCTCATTGCTTAACGACGTTCGTGGACTGGTTACCGAAGCAGCTAATAAAGGTGGTTTGAGCGATGACGAAATCGCTGCTAATCAACTTCAAATCGATTCGTCGCTCGAAGCAATCAACCGAATCGCCCAAACAACCACATTCCAAGGGCGACGGCTACTAGACGGCTCGCTTGATTTCCAAGTACAGCAAGGTGCTGGATTTGCAACTTCTCGGAACCTGCAAATTGACTCCGCGAATCTAGGTACAACTGGAAGTCTTGCTGTCAGCGTCAATATCACTTCAGCAGCATCGAAGGCTTTGATTTCCAACGCCGGTATCGCCCCTGCTGGAACATCCGTTGCAGCGACTGGTTCATTGTCCTTTAGCGATTCCATCGCTGCCAATGAAGCCTCCTCGACAATAAGCCTTGGACAAGCATATACGCCCAACGCATCTGCTACTGGAACGGTTGCATTGGCAAACTCGTATACGCCAGCCAATGAGGCGGGGGGTACCTTGACACTCGCAGGCGGGGCTGCACTGACCATCACTGCAGTGGATGGTAGCTCGATAGATGGTGCAGCCGGAAACGGCGTTATCCTCAACGTAACTACCAATAACACGGCCACGACAGGTTCGTTCAATGCATCGACTAATACGTTGACCTTGAGCCTTTTAGAAGGCGCGGATGGTGCAGCAGCACAAACCGCATTGACTGCGATTGGAGCCATCACGAGTAGATTTACTTTCTCCGCTGGAAACGCTACTAATGTTGCAGCAGGTGACGCGGGTGTAAGAACGGGTGCCCTAACCGG
>JAYVPE010000346.1:0-5256 GCA_043757575.1 Pirellula sp. | reverse complement strand
AGCCTACGACATTCGCGTCATCGATTTGGACAAAGATGGTGATTTGGATTTGGTTGTTGCTGGCCGGGCTAGCAATAATGTGGTCTGGTATGAAAACCCAAACTAGAATTGCCATCCAAATGAATTGACTTGCCGTGGAATGTCGCATGGCATCCGTATCCCGAAAATCTGTTCAAGCCAGCTTTCTGGAATGATCGCACCGCCGGGTATGCATTCGACACGCCCAGAATCACTTTCAAGAATATTGAGGTATTGACGGACTACCTCAATCGCGACGCATTGCTCTACAAAGGCAAGCGACGAAGTGTAATCCTGTCCGAGCAAGGGTTTCATGCGGGTGCAGGGGACAATGGCGAGCGATTGCAAGCGGCCGCGTACGCTGCGTCGTTCGTTCCGATCAGCGGTATCGAAGGCATCGACGCCTACATTCTGCATCGCTATGTCGATTACCGTGGCGAGGGCGGTTTGAACCTGGGATTGAGGCGCGTTGGTGACGATCGCTTACCAGCCTGGAAGAAGCTGATTTACGATGTTTTTAAAGCGGCGGGAACAGATCAGCAACCTGATGTGGTCATGAAAGCTGCTGGGGATCGCCCGTGGTTCTTCTGGTGCAACCCCGGTGACACGCACGCTCCGTGGTGAAAGCATGTCAAAAAGAATCTCTGTGCTCCTACCGGTACGGAATTAAACATCGACTGACACGCGGACGAAGCGATTGCGAACGCATCGGTTACAAATCCGGAACCCGACATAGCCCAAACAAGTGCAAGCATAACCAACTCTGAAGGGCGCCACTTGGTATTGCCATGAAATCGAAAAGAGCTGAAGATAGCGTCGTCAGGAATGATAGCTCGAAGTTTCCTTGCAAGGCTGATTCCTTGTTTGGCGTGTCGTAGCACTTTCCTACTTTGCTTCCTTGTTCTCTTCGCGTTTGTTTTAACTCGCTTCGATCCTTGACGCTGATTTTTTCGCATAAGCCAGATTCCTTTCTGATGGACGCGTGTCCGGATGGTACAAGGGGGAATCTGGCTTTTCTCACTTTCAAAGAGGGAACGGAATACCAAAGAACAACAAATCTAGGGCTAAAAATCCTTCACGGCGTTGGGCTGGCCCCAAGGAGCGCTGATTCATCACCACTCGAAAAACGGAAATCGCAAATTTACAATTTTTGCGATTCAACTGTTGCCAAGAATTAAGACCGTCGCTGGCACCGCTGCTTACGTTTACGCGGGCGCAAGTGTACCGAGTTTGCGGCAACTTGCTGATGAAGGCGTTGGCAAGGTGATCAGATGGCAGTTTCTTCTCGCCTTTGCGATTCTCGGAGTGCTTCCAATTGTCATCAAGCGCATTGTCGCATTGCTCTCCCGCTACCAACGCAACTGCGAGGAACATACCGACGAGTCACCTGAAGCCGATTCCATCATTGAAAGTCACTCATGAGCTACCTACAACAACTCAATCCCACAGACGAACATAACCGGTCGCTGCAATCGAACGTACATCCGATCGAATGGGCGAATCCGGTCCCGAGCGGCCGATACAACTTGGTCGTAGTCGGAGCGGGCACCGCTGGCTTTGTGACTGCTGCGGTGGCTGCAGGATTGGGTGCAAAGCTCGCATTGATCGAACGTGGTTTAATGGGCGGCGACTGCCTGAACGTGGGCTGCGTGCCGTCAAAGGCATTGATCAGCGCAGCGAGACAGTCCGCAGCAATTCGCGATTCAAGCAACTTCGGTATTCCCTCGGTTTCACCCATCGTCGATTTCGCGGCAGTGATGCGGCGCATGTGTCGGCTGCGAGCGTCAATCAGTCTTCACGATTCTGCGCGACGGTTCACTGAACTTGGCATCGATGTGTTCTTTGGGCAAGGCACCTTCACCAGTAGTAACACGGTCCAAGTCGGTGACCAGACTTTACGTTTTAAGAAGGCTGTGATTGCAACCGGAGCTCGAGCGGCAGAGCTTCCGATTCCTGGCTTGAAAGATGCGGGTTACTTGACCAATGAGACCTTATTTTCATTGACTGAATTGCCAAAACGGCTCATCGTCATCGGTGGAGGACCGATAGGATGCGGCATTGATTGTTCAGCATGCCATGCAGAAGGATGCGGTCGAGATTGTGCTGGGTGCAAAGGTGATTCGGGTTGGGACTCATGGCTCAGATAGAGTTGTGGTTGTTTCACAGGATGGCCGCGAGCTTCGCATTTTCGGTGACCAGATCCTTTTGGGAATTGGGCGTACGCCAAACCTGGACGGTCTTGGCCTGGAAAAGGTCGATGTTGCCTCGGACCCTCAGCGTGGCGTTGAAGTGAACGATCGATTGCGAACGACGAACCACAACATCTTTGCAGCAGGCGACGTTTGTTCCAAATACAAGTTCACACACTCGGCCGATTTCTTGGCACGAATCGTCATTCAGAATGCGCTCATCATGGGACGCGTCAAAGCGAGCAAGCTGATTATTCCTTGGTGTACGTACACTTCGCCCGAAGTTGCCCATGTTGGAATCTATCCTAACGAAGCTGCCGAGCATGGAGTCGAGCTAAGCACATTCACTCAGCCTTTTTCGGGGGTAGATCGCGCCATGATCGTCGAGATCGTCATGGCGATGAAACACCGCATTGGTCTCGGCAAGATCGCATCCGTTATTCATCCCTATCCGACTCAAGCCGAAGCGATCCTCAAGCAGCGAATTGGCTTCTCGGCCTGCTTGCCTCGCGCGGCGATCGTGTTCCTGCAATTTAGCAAGACGATCTGCTTGGAACCAAAGCAACATCACAATGCCAACCATCGTTGCGGGGCTGATGCCGCCTAACAACAGCGAACCAGCAGGATTGCGTTTGATCCATCGCACGGCGCACTCGACCATTCCAGACGGCCGTGCCAGAATCGACTCATGACTTAGAAAGCGACTAAGATGGTCGGCAAGAAGTTGAGCTGACGAGTATCGGGCAAGCGGGTTTTTTTGAAGGCACTTCAGACAAATAGTTTCAAGATCGCGAGGCACTTTGCGATTGAGTCTTCGGATCGAAACGGGCTCTTGCGAGCGAACCATTTCGAGAGTCTCTAAAATACTGGCGCCTCGAAATGGAGGTTTTCCTGTTAGCATTTCGTCGAGTATCGCGCCGGATGCATAGATATCAACCGGTGTCCCAAAACTCCCTTGCTTCAATTCCGCTTGCTCGGGTGCCATGTAGCCAGGTGTTCCAATCAGCATGCCAGAATGCGTTTGACGGATGTCATTGTCCATTTGTCTAGCCAAGCCGAAGTCACTGATCTTGGGGCTTTCCTCTGCGGTCATCAAAATGTTCGAGGGCTTCAAATCCCGATGCACGATTCCGCGCGCGTGACCAAACTGCACTCTTCTCGCGATGCTTTCCATCCAAGTGGCTGCATGCTTAAACTCCACCGGCCCTTTGGATATTCGATCTGCAAGCGTGCCACCCTCGATGTATTCGAACATCAACAGTGGTCTGCCATCGTATTCCACTATGTCGTAGATCTGAACCAACTAAGGATGTTGCAATCGAGCAACTGCCCGGGCTTCTGCCAGCATACGAGCGACGACTTGATCGCTCACATGAGAACCTGGAAGCACCATCTTGAGAGCGACCATCCGGTCAAGCCGCAGATCGCGAGCATTGTAGACGATGCCCATTCCGCCTCGACCAAGCAAGCCAAGAATCTCATAGCCTGGAATCGTTGGTTCGACCGTTTCCTGAGGAGCCGGGATCAGTTCGGCCAACGTGATTCGGTCAATGTTTGGAATACGCTGCGCTTATGCGATGAAATCTGGCGGAGCCGCTTTGCTGTAGCAAGAGTTGAATCTCCTCGGTCATCTGCGCCGTAAAATCGGTACTTGGTTCCTCGTCTAGTAACTTATCTAGGCCGCGAACTCCCGCGCTGGCCTCTTCACGTGTAACCAGCGCCGACTCACCAAGCACAACTCCACTGCCACGCTTTTGACGAAACTCGTTGCGAATGGTCTTTTGAGCCTTGCGAAGGGTGATCGTTAGCAATAGCTTCCACAGACTTTCGCGATCGTTGAGCTCCTCGAATTGCCCTTGTTCCAAGCCTGAACACAAACTGTGAATGGCGCTGAGAGCAACGTCTTCCTCATCCAGTGCCAAGCGTGCGAAGCCATTCAAGCGTTTGCGAGCCACAACTGCTAAACGATTGAAATAACGATCCCACAAACGTTGTGCCGAATCCGGATCTCTATCACTCCGGTTGACTTCAATTTCTACAAGCTAGACATCTCTGCAAATTTGGGTGCAGGCAACGATCGGCTTGATGGCTTATTTGGGAACCAGATGGGATTGCGATTGAACGTCGACGCCGGTGCGGGTGACGACTCGGTCAACTTTCAACTGCTTGGAAGCAACGGCGAACTTGTTCCCGCAGTACGGCCGAGCACAGTCGAATTCAACTTTTTAGGGGGGTGCTGTTCGTGTTTCCTTTCACGGTGGAGCGGGAACGGATCAGCTTCGCTTGAGAATGCTCAATACTCAAAACCCGGCATCGCCTATCATTGTGCGACTCGATGGAATCGAGCGACTGGTTTAGTTCGACTGTACTAAGTGCGTCCCAAAAGCTGATCAACCATCGCTTTCGCGCTTTCGCTCTGGGCGTGCCACCCAAAACCTTGGCGGCGTCAAGGCTTTCGCTGTAACGATTCGTAAGATACTCTCAATGCAAAAGACTTTTTTGTCTATTGTCCGTCCACAATTTTTGATTCGGTATCGCAAAATGCCAAAAGAAACATCAGATGACATACCACGCGCGGTAGAGTTTTTGCTTCTATCCTTAATTCGTTGGCTGAGCTTCGGCTGTGCAGCGTTATTTGGACTTCTATCAATCATTGCTTGGATGCGGCACTGGCCACGATGGATCTCGGTTCCCTTTATGGTTGTTTCTGTCCTTGCGTTTCTTTTTGGACGTATCAATCGGCCAAAAGGGAAATGGCGATTCGATTCCCGTGGGCCAAAGATTGAGGTTCCTAGAAGGAGCAATTTTCATGACCAAGACCATTGAATATGCCGCGAGCTGCTTACACAAAATGGCGTTGCTTACATCAGTTACAACGCATTTCCAGGCTGGTTCATGCGAGGCAGTTCAAAGCATCGAAGAAAGGGAATTGGCGTCAAAAGTCGGTTAGTGTCACAAACTGTCAAAGCGGAGGGCACGGGGATCGAACCCGCAACCCCTTACGGGGCACTTCATTTCCAATGAAGCCGCTAGCCATTCGCCTACCCTC
>JAYVPE010000345.1:0-5269 GCA_043757575.1 Pirellula sp. | reverse complement strand
TCCTGTTTTCAAAAAATCGGAGTCGTAAAACCTGCTGTTGTTCTAGTGGCAGTGCACTAATCCATTTTGTTAATTCTTCAATGTCTTCTTGGTTCGCCATCTTCGACAGCGGGTTAATTTCATAAGTAGCCTGTGTTTCAAAAACCGACGCCGTCGACTCTCGACTTGACTGTAAGTAAGGTTTCTGACGGTCGCGTACCCGCATCGCTTCTCTGTGTGCGACCCGAAAAAGCCAGCTTTTCCTGGCTTCGGGAGCCACATCGCCACCAAAACGGGAAAGGGTTACGAAACTAGTTTGGACGACATCTGCTGCTAGTGACCAATCACGAACTATCGCCCAAGCGTACCTCTCCAGCATTTTCGAGAAAGCCACATAGCATTCCGCGACCGTTGCTTGATCAAGTGGTCTATCAGGCACCGCCGCCACAGTAGCAAATCCTCACTGGAGCGTCGTCAAAATCCGATCCACGTTTAAAGAGTCGAAAGGAGAACGCTTTATTCATTCAATTTAGAAAGAAAATTGATTTTGAGTGTTTCCGTGGCCACCCGCGAGACATCACGGCTAAATTAAGATGAAGTTACGGAGGAGACCGCCTCTGCAAGCGTACCCAGCTCTCTCCAAAAGGTGACGTACTTGTTTCGATCTTTGATATAGTTTTCGTCGAACACTGCTTTGCGAAGCTCTTCACGCTGTTCGACAAATTTGGAGAAGTCACGGGGATCGTCGGGGTGGAAAACTGGGCAAGGTCGGTCGTACACAATCGCGGCACCTTTCTCCCCCTGGGTATGAAAGCGAGAAAGCCCGATCACTCGGTCGGCAACGTAGATCGCTTCATTTAATTCGTGCGTTACCATCAAGATTGTATACTCCGGTCGTCGACCTTCTTTCTTGGCGATCAAGTTTTCTTGATAAAAACGCAAGAGCATCATTTGCAAATCCTCTCGCATCGCTTCATCGAGTGCACCAAAAGGTTCATCCAATAACACGATTTTTGGACGCATGATAAAAGCTTGCGCTACCGCGACCCTTTGCTTCATTCCGCCAGACATTTCATGGGGATATTTACCACATGCATCGGATAGTCCAACGACTTGCAGAAATTCAAGTGACTTTTTTAGATGGCCTCGGCGTTTGGCAAAATACTTTCTCGTCGCTAAGAATCGCATCCACATGGAGGTTTCATCCAACTTGAGCCCAAAGCTAACGTTCCTTTCGGCTGTCAGGAAATCGTAAAGGGCATAATTTTGATACACGATTCCAACGTTGCGATTTGGACCTCGCATTGGAATTCCATCGGTCAAAATCTCCCCTTGAGTAGGCGGATGAGTTCCAAGAATGGCTTTTAGCAGCGTACTTTTACCGCAACCGCTAGGGCCGACTACGGCTACGATTTGGCCAGGTAACACTTGCAGGTCAATGTTATCAAGGACTCGGAACGAACCGAAGACATGACTTAAGGATTTTATTTCTAAGGCGTACTTACTCACTACTTGACTTCCTATTCCTAACGACTTGAGTCCACGTACCATGGGCATAGTTTTCGACGCAAAGTAACGAGTCCCCATTCTGCAATCAAGCCGACGAACGCGAGTATTGCCAAATAGACATAGACGACACTCATATTCAAAATGCGCGATTGCATGCGAATCTGGTATCCCAATCCCGCATTGCCAACGACCATTTCGGCCGCCAATAAAAAGACCATTGCCGGTCCAATTTGCAATCGTATGCTATCTATGATCTTGGGCAAAATTTGCTTCCAGATCACTTCGTAAATAATTTCTAGTTCGGACGCTCCGAGCGTGTAAGCTTTGTTGATCGCTTCGTCGCTAACGTCTTGCCGGACGGCTTGGTAAATGGACTGCGTCATCGAGAAAAAGATCCCCAACGCCACCATCGCGGTAAACATCTTTTGGTCGGTTCCTACGAGAGCAAAATAGATGGGCATCATGGCCGTCGGAGGTATCTTCGACAGAAACATCACAACTGGACCAAGCGGAGCTTCGATCCATCGGTAGGCACCCATCAAGACCCCAACCACAACGGAAGCCGCTACGCCGACACCCATTCCAATAGCCAAACGCCAAAGTGTCGCGCGCATGTCGACCCAGAACATAGGTGGCTTGGGGTTTTCCGGCAGGCCCTGCGGCCGAAATATCTGTTTTAGCCCCTCCCCTAGCTTTTCAAAGGATGGAATGGTTGTTTGCAATTCATTAATGCGGGTTTGCCTTGCTGAGACCATCTCATACGCACCCAGCAATAATGCAACTCCACCTATAGCGAGCAGCCAAAATAACCACGGAGGAATGGCACGTCGAATCATTCAGTCACTTTTCCAATTGGATTTTCCGTCGATGGAAAGCAGTAAACTCCGCGAATACGTTGATAGGAGTCGGTACGGCTAAAAGTATAGGGCGTAAAAAAACGACGCATCAGCTAGTGATTGCGATGTTGAAAACAACTCGGCCCAGTCTACCACAACGGATTCAACTGCCAAAGGAGCTCAATTCGAATGACTGGACTGGACTGGACTGGAATGACTAGACATAAAAGGGAAATGCGTCGTTACGGGCAAAAATATGCATAGCTTGTCACCGTTCGAACAGTACAATTGGCAAGTGCATTGGACCCATCCTAACCATCAAGAACGAGACTATTCAAAACGAGATAATTCAACTTGAAGGTTCACGCCGCTTAGTGGGTTAAACAAATGCAAATCTATGGCTTTGAGTATTTGACGAAGTCCCGCATCTTACTGGCCGTTTGCATTTTAGTTTCTGCGATAACGAATCAAGTAGTCGCTCAATCCGCTAAACCGCATCCCTGGATCTCAAATGCACCGGGTGAATTTGTGCGACTGATCGATCGTGGCAATGTCCAAATTGTGGTGGATGATGATCGCGTACAAAAGGAGGGCAAGACGGCTTTAACTGTCTTTCAGTTCGTCATCGACTACGATTTTAAATTTCGCCATCAAGTGCTTGGTTTTGACAACCAGTCGCAGGTTTGGCAGGCAAACATTGTTGCTTGGATGGACCAGCCCAAGGTCAAGTTGGATCACAAGATTTATCTTCAGTCAACCTTCTCTCCCTCGTCACCTTGGGAATCGAAATTGCTTCGCCACGAATTCGATCACGTCGCAATCAGTACCGACCCTCGATTGCTCAAAATCATCAAGCGTGCACTTCAACAACGAAGGCAATGGGTGGCGAAATGGGAGCAAGCAAGTGCGCCATCTGAAAAAGATATTCGAAAAAGCATCTTAGAGAGTTTCAAGTCCGATGTGACTTCGCTGGAACAACTGGTGCAATCGCAATACGATGCTTTAGACCAAGTGTCTTTCCAAGGCTTGTCGGCAATCCGAATGCGGACAGATTTTTTCAAACGGTTGTATACAGTCGAAGGGCTTGATCAATGCAATTACGAGACGGATGCAACGATGCAAAAGTATGTAGTGGAAAAACTTTCGAACGCGGCGAGTCAGAAGGAGATTGAGGGGCATTATTTGTTTCTAACGCCGTAGTTGGAACCAAATCACTATCGAAAATCACGAGATTGAACGTCAATTGGCTTGATTACCAACTGCAAATCCTCAACACGTCCAACCAATACGTGGATCACACCTTGTCGGTTTTCCAAAATTCCGTGCACCAACCACGCGTTGGATTGCTTGCACAAAAGATAATAGTGCTTCCACGTTTCTGGACGAATTACCAAATTGATCGATCCCGTCTCGTCCTCCATCGTTACAAATGTGATGCCCTTGGCGGTTCCGGGTCTCTGCCGCAATAAAATCAGTCCTGCGACCCGAATAAATCGACCGTCCGAGGTATTCGCTAATTCATTTGCTGGTGTCACTCGCAGTTGAGAAAGTTTAACTCGATAGAAACCAATGGGATGCCCTCTGAGCGAAACGCCTGTCGTTTGGTAGTCGGTGTAGACCTCTTCGAGCGGGGTCATTCGTGTAAGACTTTCAGGAATGCCCTCGTCGTGATCCAAAGCGCTGGTATCGAAAAGCGGCATCGCCATCTGCTTGTGCTGATGTGCTAACGATTGCCAATAGGCTGCTCGGCGGTCGCCCGATAACGACTCCAGGGCACCAGCATCCGCCAGCGTCGAAAGGGTCGCTTGGGTTAGTCCCGCACGACGAACTAGATCCGTTTGATCGACGAATGGTGTTCCCACTGTCTTGGCCTGTACGATCCGTTGTGCGTCCTGTTCGTGCAGCCCGCGAATCATTCGGAGCCCCAATCGGATCGGCAACCTTGGGTTCGACTTCCCGGAAGCAAATGCTGCCTCTTTGTGGC
Organism: Pirellula sp.; assembly: GCA_043757575.1. Classification (GTDB taxonomy): domain Bacteria; phylum Planctomycetota; class Planctomycetia; order Pirellulales; family Pirellulaceae; genus JBKCUI01. Next base: position 961 of record JAYVPE010000345.1, on the reverse strand, counting down.
CGAGTGTGCTGTCCCATAGGCTCGCGTTGACATCCGGCGAAAGCACTTCGACATGATGACGACTCGCATCTTGAATGAGCTGAGAGGGCGCGTAAAAACCAAGCGGCTGGCTATTCAGCATCGCGCAGCAAAACACTTCAGGATAGTGATGCTTGATCCAACACGAAGCGTACACCAACAGGGCAAAACTGGCTGCATGCGATTCCGGAAAGCCGTATTCTCCGAAACCACGCAATTGATTAAACACGCGTTCAGCAAACACTTCGTCCAATCCGTTGGACTGCATCCCTTCAATCAATTTCATTCTGAATTTATCGATAACTCCAGGTCTTCGCCATGCGGCCATAGCTCGTCGCAATTGGTCTGCTTCCCCCGGCGTAAATCCGGCGGCGACGACAGCCAGTCGCATGGCTTGCTCTTGAAAAAGGGGGACGCCCATCGTCTTGCGGAGCACTTGCGCAATCGCTTCATTGGGATACTCGGGCTGAGTTCCTGACTGTCGTGCTTTTAAATACGGATGTACCATTTGACCTTGAATCGGGCCAGGCCTAACAATCGCAACTTCAATCACCAGGTCATAGAAGCACCTTGGACGTAACCTAGGCAACATACTCATCTGCGCTCGGCTCTCGATTTGAAAGACACCCACTGTGTCCGCTTGGCAGATCATGTCATAAACTGCGGAGTCAGCGCCGGGTATGGAGGCAAGCGTGAGCGGACGCTGGTAATGGCCTTCGATCAAATCCAAACTGCGATGGATAGCCGAGAGCATTCCAAGTGCAAGACAATCTACCTTGAGAATCCCCAGTTCGTCCAAGTCGTTTTTGTCCCATTGGATGATAGTTCGGCCTGGCATGGCTGCGTTCTCGATGGGGCACAATTCATAAAGTGCTCCTTGGGTCATGACCATGCCGCCGGTATGTTGTGATAAGTGCCTTGGGAATCCGAGTAAGGACTGGAC
>JAYVPE010000344.1:0-5310 GCA_043757575.1 Pirellula sp. | reverse complement strand
GGCAATCAATTTTGCATTGGTGGCAATGAAAACAAAGGTCCGCAATCGCCTTCATCTCATCGCTTTCGGCGAGATGTATCGGAATTTTTCCGGACAGAAGACCGCGAATCAAATTGGCTTTGGCTCTCGGCGATGCTTCTTCTCCGCGAGTCGATCGGAACATCGGACACATGCGTTCGGTGGGCGCGTTGGACCGGCACCGTCCGCATCCATTGCAGGCGTTTGCGGTTGCTTCCAATGACTCGTTCGCTGACCATGCCAAAATGGGTAGAAATGTTTTGTTAGCGATGGCTACGCCACCGGTAGCGACAGTTTCGGACAAGTTGTTCGATGCGGGATTGATTACGATCGAGGGAGGTCGCAGGTTATCGGTAGTTCTTTGCGCAGCGTCGGTCACCAATTTGCCGGGGTTTAGAATTCCTGTTGGATCAAACAGCTCTTTGATGCGCCTGCAAATTGGATAGAGGTCACCTAGCTGTTGCCTCATGTAGGAGCTGCGGCTGAGGCCAACCGCATGTTCTCCAGAAATAACGCCGCGATACTCGATTACCTTTTCGAAAATGCGATCCGCTATGCGCTGCATTTTCAGAACATCCTCTGGGTCGTGTGGATCCAGGAACGGACGCAAATGCAAATGGCCGTGAGCAGCGTGCGCGAAGAGTGTACCTGTGACTCGATCTGCCTTTAGAATATTCTGCATCTCTACCAAAAATTCGGGCAACCGATCGGGCGGAATAGAGATATCTTCTACAAATGGAAGCGGTCGCGATGACCCTCGAAGCCGATACAATCGAGGGATTACCCGCCGACTCAGTTTCCAGATGAAGTCGCGTTCGGCGTCGTCGACAATAATACGCGTATGCTGAGTCGACGGAGCGCGTCGAACGATTCGTTGAATGAGTGCCCCCAAACGACTTCGGACCTCCGGTACATCAGCCCCTTGTTGTTCAATCAACAAAAGCGCTTCGGCCCCTCTGGGCAACATCGATTCATAGCGAGGATCCAATTCTCTAGCAATTTCGATAAGACGACGGTCCATCAAATCACAGGCCGCTACATTGTCACGGCGTGCCTCGAGGGCTGCACGGGCTGCGAGCTCAAGTTTTTCGAAGAACATCAGCACAACACCGCGAGCGCCCGGCATCGTTTCTAGCTTCACGGTCACTTCGGTCAGAATAGACAGAGTTCCCTCAGCCCCCGATTGCAAGCGAGCCATATCGACATGATCATGGTCAAAGGCTGACTCCAAGCGGTAGCCGCAACCACGAGCGACTCCGCGCCATGGTGGCGTCTTGGTTATGGCTCGATTGGTCCATAGCAGTTGCCCAATCTCTGACACTAAATTGTTTAGCTTGGCGTTTTCCGAGGTTGGGGTACGCCACGGTGTTCGGTCTAGCGAAACTTGATCGCCATCTGCCAAAACGCACTGAGCCGAAATTAAAGTCGCACCCGCGGTTCCATATCGCAAGAAGTGGCTTCCTAATGTGTCGATAGCCAGAACGCTACCAATCGTGGTAACGGCTCGTGTTGGTGGATCTGGTCCGAAGATGAGCCGATCTTTTGCCAAGGCCCGATTCATGTCGGCTAATGCCAAACCAGGCTGAACTCGAGCAACCAGTTTTGCTGTGTCGACGTGGATCATCCTGCGCATGAATCGGGAAAAGTCGAGAATGATGCCGGGACCGAGCGATTGCCCTGCCAATCCTGTTCCACCTCCGCGTGGAAACAATGGCAACGAGTTCTCAGCAGCGTACTTAACGCATTGAACCACATCGTCCGTATGCCGCGGTCGAACAACTGCGATCGGGGCAATCTCATAAATGCTGGCGTCGCTGGCATACAATTGGGTTCGCAACGGATGGCAGTAGACCTCGCCATCCAATACGCCTCTCAAGTCGGCCTCGATCCGCGACTGGTCCGCGTCCATTGAGTTATCCGTTCTCAGATTGATATTGTTTGCAATTACTTGTCCACCATTGTTCGGCCAATCGCTCGTTCCATTCGTTCGATTCCACAAGCGAATTGAGTGCATCAAACAACTCCCTAGCCGACTGATATCTGTTCGCTGGAGATTTCTCTAAGCACTTCAGAATGATTGCATCTAATTCAGGTGTAATCGATGGTCCGTGACTTTTCTTGCGAACAGTCGATGGTGCAACCGCCTGCTCGTGCAAATGCGAAAGCAAAACCTTGAGAGTTGCAGCACTCTCGAAAATGGGGCGACCAGTCAACATGTAAAATGCGACCCCTCCCACTGCGTAAATATCAGACCGCTGGTCCGCTTGGACATCCCCCATGGCCTGTTCAGGAGACATGTAAAGCGGTGAGCCTGTCAGTGAACCCGCTACGGTTAGTTCTGAATTTCCGTTGTCGACCAACGTATCATTTATGGGTTTTGCTAACCCAAAATCAAGGAGCTTGACGATGTCAAAGGCGCTGCCTAACTCAGTCACCATGATGTTTGCCGGCTTGATGTCGCGGTGAATCAGTTGCATCGAATGGGCTTCGATTAATGCATTGCAAACTTGTTTTAGCAGATAAACGGCTCTCGCCGGTGCGAGCGGGCCTTTGCGAATAACTAATTGCTGAAGACTCATTCCAGTAACGTATTCCATCACATAAAAGAATGTTCCATCGGAAGTACGACCGTAATCGAAAATGGAGATGCTATTCCAATGGTTGAGGCGCGAAGTAGCCTTTACCTCGCGTTCGAATCTCGCCACGGCTCGTGGGTCGCTTGCCTTTTCCGAACGAATCACTTTGATAGCACAAGGTCTCTTCATCAATCGATGCTCGGCCAAGTAAACGTCACCCATGCCGCCTGAACCAATCTTTTCTTTTAATCGGTAGCGTCCGAGTTCTTTGGCTTCGTCCGCCTTCGTTCGTAGATACGTGATCATCTGCACCCCAGAGACTGAAGCGAAAACGGTCGCAGCCAACGCCAATACCATCTCGACCACACTCGAAGGATCGAAGAAGAGCATATCGCGGACGTTTTGGTGATTGAGAAATGCCATCCATGTCGCAAAAATCGGAAACAAACTTATGGTGATGACTACACCTAATATTAAAAGCCAGGACCTCGGAACAAAAATCGCGTACGAAAAAATCAATAGGAGCCATCCCGCCATCGGCAACTGCGGAATGAGATCAAACGTTCTCGCCATGAAGACGATCTCAAGGTAATGCAAGACAGAGAAAAAGATTGTGGGAATTCCAAAGATCATTAACTCGCACCAACGCAAACACGAAGCCGATGCATTCGTTACCCGAGCCAACCAAATTCCCATTCCAATCAGCAATGCTGTAGAAAACAATTCGAATGATAAAAATCCAAATCCCAGATGTAAACTGACGCTGGTGAGTTCTCGAACACACGTCCAAATTGCGAAGATCGCAAAGCCGAATCCTAGCGAGAGCGCGGCAGCTTTGAGTCGTGTCTGAACCAACTGATTGTTACTGTGACTGGACCCGCTATCCCCTTCAAACAGTTCCATATCGAAACGATCGCTGCTGGCCTCATGCATTTCCGGCCTCGCATGAATTGCCAATGGGCTATCGGCATCTAACGTTTCGTCTTGTTTTCCAGCGATTACTGCTTTCAAGCCATTCCTCGATCGGTTTTGGGTGCTTTCTAGCCACGACGCGCAAGCGAATATCTAACCCGCAGACGGTTGAATTGTCTCGACAGAAAACTTGATTCGATTGTACCACAAAACAAAGGATCTCCTTCTAACCCTTATGGCTCGTAACCTGCTCCAGGTGCATGGATTAGGATTTGGGCGTACCAAAGACAGAAAGAAATGGAACTTTGTGACATTGTTTCTTCGCGGTTCATTTTTCTAACCAGCGAATACGGAAGCAAAATCGAACCTCGTGCGTCCGGAAATTCTGACCAGCCTTCACTGTGTCTGTTCGAATGCATGGTAATTGTTTTTCTCGCCACAGCCTCGGCAGTATTCGGCATAGCGCTTGAGTTTCTCGGTCATGTCTGGTCTGCTTTTGTTAAATCTGCGTCCTTCTGCGTAATCTGCGGATAGCTATCTTTTTCATCCACAGATTGCGCCGATTTCCGCAGAGAGCAGGATCTTATTTCTTTTCTTCTCGTTCCTTAAAAATCTGCGTCCTTCTGCGTAATCTGCGGATAGCTATCTTTTTCATCCACAGATTGCGCCGATTTCCGCAGAGATAGGATCAGCCGTTTGTATTCCAATGACGGTGCGCCGAAATTGATTAGCACGGCTTTTTCAAGTCGGGACGCTTTCAGGTAGTTGATGACTTGCGCCTCGTCCGTGCCAGAGAGTTTTTGAAGCGCCTTAAGTTCAACCAAAATACTGCCATAGCACTGGAAGTCGGCCCGATAGCTGGTTTGAAGCACTTTTCCTCGGTATGAAATCGGCAAAGCATACTCACGATGGTAAGAAATACCGCACTCAACAAATTCGTTTTCGAGTGCTTCCTGATATACGGCTTCAAGAAATCCATGTCCGAGCGTCCGGTGGACGGTCATAGCCGCGCCGATAATGGCAAAGGTCAATAGGTCTCGATCATTTGTCATAGATTCACCTCTTCCCCCTAAACCCTTAAAATGTGCGTCCTTCTGCGTAATCTGCGGATGGCTATCTTTTTCATCCACAGATTGCGCCGATTTCCGCAGAGAGCAGGATCTTATTTCTTTTCTTCTCGTTCCTTAAAATCTGCGTCCTTCTGCGTAATCTGCGGATGGCTATCTCGTCATTTGATCTTTGTATGAGTCGGAATCACGTAGGGGCCTTCCGGGATAATTGCCACGGCATTGTCGCCCGTTAGCGAAATACTTGTCGCGATAGCATCTTCAATCGATTCAACCATTTGAACACCTGTTAGCTCCCGCTCGATACCCTTGAGCCCATCGCTAAAGAGTGAAACGTTTCCCACGGCTAATGTTCGGAGTAGCATGTGCGTTTGCCAAGCGTCGACGTCCGCTAACGGCATGGGTCGAATTCGGTCCAAAAAGCCTTGGCGTCCGAGCGAGAGCAAGTGCGACTGAGATAATCGGTATTCGTGCGAGCCAAGTCCCTCCTCGCAAGCGCTCGCGATAATCATGCGTCCACCGTCCGCTAGTATTTGAATTGGAGCCACCATCCCCTTCACGGTTTGGTAGTAGGTTTTGTCAAGTGGGTAGCCAGCAGCACTCGTTAAAAGCGTGTTGAACTGCCTCTCAAACGGCACTTCTGCGTAACGTTTAACAAAGGCGACACTCTCGAGATGGCTTTTTTCGCAATCGCCAAAATTGACAAAGCTCATTCGCCTCGCTTCGTCGATGACCGT
>JAYVPE010000343.1:0-5321 GCA_043757575.1 Pirellula sp. | reverse complement strand
GGGAATTCTTCAAGTGAGGGAAAGCATTTCCATGTGTGTCCCAAGTCTCGTTATTGCCAAGATTGACTTGAACCAAGTTGACTCCAGCCGAAACAAGCCGACGCGCCATCAACAAAGACCAGCCAAAGGAATTCCGTCCATACCTTTCTAGCGATGCTTCCTCAGCTCGCGTTACATCCAAGGCTTTTTGTATAGATTTTTCCGTGAGAAGCGAGATCGCACTTTGCCGAAAGCGATCGAAGGACTGAGTCTCCGCAAAACTAGACAGCTTAGTTTGTTGGTTTTTGAGAGTCTCCAACAGTTGCAATCGCCCGTTCACTTCCTTCATCCCTAATCCGTCAGGAAAAGTTAGTTGCGGCGCCTGAAAAATTCGGCTGTCTGATTTGCCCCGATCCTGGTGATCGAAAACATATTCTGGGAACGCACCATAAGAAGTGTTATGAAAGGGGGACGCTTCGATCATCCACGGGTCATGCTGTGAACCCATTTCTCCAGCATGTTGGCCAGGAAGGATCCTACCAGTCGAATGAACAAGACGTTCGGGCAACATCACGGCGGTAGGCAAGTTGTTTCGAACCTTGGTTGCGAATCCAGCTACGGAAGCAATTGATGGTCGGTCCGTTCGATTGGAACCGTTGGGATTAAATCCGGTTGGCAATTGCGATTGTCCCGTCAGCATCATGTGGTGAGCCGCGGAATGGTCATTGGAGTTGTGAGTCAGCGAGCGGCATAAAGCCCAAAGTGGACTGCGTTCTGCCAGCATGGGCAAATGTTCGCAAATCTGAAAGCCCGGTGTTCGCGTCGAAATCGGTTTAAATTCTCCTCGAACATTGTCAGGGGCGTTCGGCTTCATATCGAAGCTTTCGTGTTGCGCTAGGCCGCCCGAAAGAAAAATAAAGATGCAAGACTTTGCCTTCCCAAACGGAAGGTTTCTTTGTGCAGCTTGGGCTTGCCGAAGACCCGCCAAGTGATTCATTCCGAGTCCGAGAATTCCGATGGAACCCACTTGGATCGCAGTTCGCCGCGCGACAACTGGATGGTTCCATCGTAAATCAGAATTCATTGGATCGCTCTTTTAAAAGGCGTGGTCGCAAGTCATTAAGGATTGTGTCGGACCGATTGATCGTCAATCATCTATTCTAACCCAACGAATCTTCAACTGCGATGACGGGAAAATCCCATGGGAAAATGCAATGGTAAAATCTAGTGCAGTCTGGCTCGAATCGCAGTTGATAGCTTCAGGCTCTCGGATTGGCATCGAGTGCCCCGACTATGTAAGGCCAACGCTTTTGCTTTAAAAGCATAATAAAAGCGCAAAAAACACCCAAAACACCTACAGGTCGTGTTGAACGTTGATCAAAAAGTCGTTAGGTTTATCACCCTAAATAGTTTTAAGCCCCTCGTTTTTAGGAAAGCACCGAATGAATAAACGCGGCACCGTTGCGAAGATAGTAGCCACCCTAGGGATTGCCTTGCTGGGAGGTATTTTGCACTCAGCAGTTGCGATAGGTCAAGCACCGGAAGAATCTGTGCGTCGCGCGGGCGGTGAGGCAAATCTGGTACTGCCGGATATCGGAGGAACCACCTTTTTTGGCGTTCCTGGTACCTATCTTCTCTACGCCGGACTTCTGGTATGCGGTGCAGGTTTGTACTTTGGAATGCTGATTTATCGCGAATTGCAAAACATGCCTGTACATGCATCTATGCTAGAGGTGTCTGAACTTATTTATGAGACCTGCAAAACGTATCTCATCAACCAAGGTAAATTCATGGCGGTGCTTTGGGCGTTCATCGCGATTGTAATCGTGATGTACTTTGGATGGCTTTCGCAACTATCCGCCGGTGTCGTTGTAATTATTGTCTGCTTTAGTATCGTCGGAATCCTTGGCAGTTATGGAGTTGCATGGTTCGGTATCCGAGTCAATACCTTTGCGAACTCGCGAACGGCGTTTGCAAGTCTAAAAGGGCTACCTTACCCGGTCTATGCGATTCCGATCAAAGCGGGTATGAGTATCGGCATGATGTTGATCAGCGTGGAGCTGTTGATCATGCTCTGCATTTTGCTCTTCGTACCACGGCAGTACGCTGGGGCTTGTTTCATCGGTTTTGCGATTGGCGAAAGCCTAGGTGCAGCCGCATTAAGAATTGCGGGCGGTATCTTTACGAAGATCGCTGACATCGGCTCCGACTTGATGAAGATCGAATTCAAAATCAAAGAAGACGATGCTCGGAATCCAGGTGTGATCGCGGACTGCACCGGGGACAATGCTGGCGACTCAGTCGGACCAAGCGCCGACGGATTTGAAACCTACGGTGTCACGGGCGTTGCCTTGATCACGTTTATCTTGCTTGCTGTGAATCCAAAATCAGCCGGTCCAGCTTACGAAACAATACAAGTGCAATTGCTTGTCTGGCTATTCGTAATGCGGGTTATGATGATCGTCGCCTCGTTCATTTCCTACTACATCAATGAGCAATGGACCAAATCGAAATACGAAACCGCTAAAAAGATGGATTTCGAGATGCCGCTCACTCGCCTTGTCTGGATTACCAGCATTATCTCTATCGTTATCACCTATGCCGTATCGTACGTCATGATTCCAGAACTTTCGGGCAACACCCAGCTTTGGTGGCAACTTTCCACGATTATCTCTTGTGGAACGTTCGCTGGCGCTTTGATCCCGGAACTCGTAAAAGTATTTACCTCAACATCGTCGAAGCACGTACAGGAAATCGTGACATCCAGCCGTGAAGGAGGCGCGTCGCTCAACATCCTTTCGGGGCTAGTTGCTGGCAATTTTTCTTGCCTATGGCTTGGCGCAGGAATCGTTGGCTTGATGGCAATCTCCTATGGGATTTCAACGCAAGGCCTTGGGCAGTTGATGGCAGCCGAAGCGGTCTTTGCATTCGGTTTGGTTGCGTTCGGATTCCTTGGTATGGGCCCTGTCACGATCGCGGTGGATTCCTATGGTCCAGTGACCGACAATGCCCAAAGCGTATTCGAGTTATCGCTCATCGAACAGGTTCCGAACATCCACGCACAGCTTAAGTCGGAATATCAAATAGACGCCAACTTTGAGGAAGCAAAACACTTACTCGAAGAAAACGACGGGGCAGGAAACACATTCAAGGCGACTGCCAAGCCAGTGTTAATCGGAACGGCGGTTGTTGGTGCGACCACGATGATCTTTTCCATCATCATGTCGCTAACGAACGGACTAACGACCGACCTAGAGAAACTGTCTCTGCTACATGCGCCCTTTGTATTAGGCTTGATTTCCGGCGGTTCGATCATCTATTGGTTCACCGGTGCGTCCATTCAAGCCGTTACCTCCGGTGCCTATCGCGCGGTCGAATTCATCAAAGCCCACATCAAACTGGATGGTGTCGTCAAAGCCTCGGTCGAGGATAGCAAACGGGTTGTAGCCATTTGCACTCGTTTTGCTCAATTGGGAATGTTCAATATCTTCATGGCCGTGTTCTTTATTACGCTCGGTCTCGCCTTTATTGAACCGTTCTTTTTCGTTGGCTATCTTTTTTCCATCGCCATCTTTGGCCTCTATCAAGCCATCTTTATGGCTAACGCCGGTGGTGCCTGGGACAATGCAAAAAAGATCGTCGAAGTCGAACTCAAGCAAAAGGGGACGCCACTGCATGACGCATGCGTCGTCGGAGATACAGTTGGCGATCCGTTCAAGGACACTTCAAGCGTGGCCTTGAACCCAGTGATTAAATTTACGACACTCTTTGGGCTACTGGCAGTCGAACTGGCAGTCAAACTCAAGGAAATGAAGGGACCTAACCTTGGGATGTGGCTTGCGATTGGATTTTGCAGCATTGCATTTGTCTTCATTTGGCAGTCGTTCTACGGCATGCGAATTCGACGCGAAAGCAAGTAAAATGGGTAATTGCACCGCGGGCGCTAGCCAAATGGCACTCACTTTACCGAAATAATTTTTAGCGGAATGGCGCGAGGGGCTTGTTGATTTAACGCGATTTAAAAAAATAATGATTAGCCGATGGGCGTTAGCCCCGGTTGTTGGCGAATGAACCGACGCTAACGCGTTGCGGCTAATTAAATCAACAAGCCCCGAGCCTATCCGGTTTCGTTGCGATTCTACCAATTCACCGTACGGCTCGCGCCGTTACGCTTCCAAAGTAAGTGCCATTGAACGCTAGCCGCTTTTAAATCGAGTTTGCATGGAACGCGGCTAGCGCGCTGGGCATAAGTTATGGAACAACCTAATTGAATTCCTATGCTGCTTTACCACCATTCCGACTTTGCGTTGCACGACACCAAGAGTCATCCCGAATCGATCGCTAGGATCACACACGTCAATCAAATGCTGACGGATTCAGGCTGGGTAGGACAATGCACACTACCTGCTTGGAATCAAGCCAGTCACGCTCAGTGCCAGCGAAACCATTCTCAAACGTACCTTAAGGAACTTGAGGATTGGTGTCAAAACGACGTTGGCCGAGTCGAGGTTGATACCGTCGTTTCCAAGGGATCATGGACAGCGGCCACTCTGGCTGCTGGAGCTGTTTGCGATGCCGTCGCGCGAGTCGTGGCGGCGGAGGATAACACCGCGTTTTGTGCGATTCGACCACCCGGGCACCACGCATTGCCCAATTCCGCCATGGGTTTTTGCTTGCTCAATAATATTGCGATCGGCGCGTTGCATGCACGTTCGCTAGGCCTCAATCGTGTATTAATTATCGACTGGGACGTGCACCATGGAAATGGAACACAAGCGACGTTCTGGGAAGACCCATCGGTGGGATTCGTTTCGATTCATCGCTCGCCGTTTTATCCTGGAACAGGCAGCGTTGCCGAAACGGGGAGCGGAAAGGGACTTGGAACTAAAGTAAATATTCCAGTTGCCGCCCATATTGCCCCCGATGAGTTCTTGAAACGACTTTTCGTTTCAACTGAAAAAATAGCGAACCAAATGAAGCCGGAATTGATCCTGCTCAGCGCAGGCTTCGATGCGCATCGCAATGATCCCATCGGCGGTCTAACTTTAGAAGCCGAGCACTTTCGCCAAGCTGGCAAGTGGATTGCCCAATTGGCCCGACAACATTGTAACGGGAAACTGGTATCCGTCCTCGAGGGCGGATACCATCTAAAACATATGCCAGAATGCGTCGACGCTCACTTGCAAGGAATTGCAAGCGGAATGGAGTGATACAGCGTTGACCTCGTTTTCAAAATTCGCCTTGGGAACTAGGTCAACGAATCTCTGCGTTAGCACCCAGCGTTTCCTTCGTCGCCCGATAGTATCGTTACTTGTTCTTTTTGCCTTTACCAGCTTTTTCTT
>JAYVPE010000342.1:0-5326 GCA_043757575.1 Pirellula sp. | reverse complement strand
AGTTTCGATTGCAAGGTCCGAAACACTTTTTCCTTGTTGTTTTTTCCAGTCGAGCCCTAGATGCCATTTGCCGACGCAAACGGAATGATAACCATTCTCTTTTAAGAACTTTGGGACCGTGGATTGATTAGGAGCGATCAAACTAGGGCTAAGACCGCCAAGAACACCGTTCTGCAATTTGGTTCGCCAAGCATAGCGTCCGCAAATAATGCCGTAACGAGTCGGTGTGCAGACAGCGGATCCAGAATGCGCATCGGTAAATCGCAAACCCTGTGCAGCCAAGCGATCCATTGCAGGTGTGGGGATCTTGCTTTTGGCGTTAAATGCCAATAGGTCGCCAACACCCAAATCATCGCATAGCAAATAGACAATGTTAGGGCGTTTTTTGCGCGTGGATGGCTCGTCCGCAATGGTTGGATTTGCTCCCGATAGGAGCAATGGAAAGATCAATGCGAAACGTACGCACATAGTCATAGTTGCCCTCGCAAATTTGTTGGTAAGTCTGGTTGTTGCCAAGCGCTCATGCCACCGTCGATGTAAATGGTTTGTCCATGTATATGTTCCGCATCGTCACTGAGCAGGAATGCTGCCATGGGGCCGCAAACGGACGCTTCGGGGACTCGCCCGTTTGGAGTATGGAGCTGCATCCATCTAATGGAGTCCTCATCTTGACTGAGAATCTGGTCGGTTAATGGAGTCCTTACCAGGCCGGGTGCAATCGCGTTGACTCTAATACCTTTGGGTGCCAATGCGACGCAAAGCGAACGGACCATACTGGACACGGCTGCCTTGGAAGCGTCGTAGGCAGTATGATCGGCTTCTGCTAACAAGCCGTTGATGGATGCTGTAAAGAGCACGCGACCTGCCACGCGGCGCATTATCCAGTACTTAGAAAAAAACTGCGTTAGGAAATACCCGACTTTAACATTCAAATCAAAGGTGCGATCAAATGTCGATTCGTCCATCTCTAAGAAAGGTTTGTCGATGAATACGCCTGCATTGTTTACTAGCAGACTGATTTCACTATCCATTTCAGTCGAACGTTTTCCAATTTCTCGTAGTATCGTTTCTACAGGTTGCCAAAGATCACAGTAGAGCGGTGTGACCCGCGCCCCGAATGCTTGGCATTGTAGGATGGTGGCCAACGCTAGGTCATCTTCCTTGAGCCCATGAAGCACTAGGTTTGCGCCCGCCTTTGCAAGACTCAAGGCAATAGCAGCACCGACGCCTTGTGTGCCACCCGTAATGAGTGCTGAATGTCCAGTTAGATTCATTGCGATGCTCTCCCTTGAATACCAGCCACTCGGGAAAGTTTCTCATGCTAACGCTATTCATCTCGCAATCCCAGGCGTGCAAGCCAATTTCCGCGCGTACGAGTTTTGCCCGTTTGCGATTCAGCTTCGGTTAAGGGAGGATTATTGTCCTCGTAGCGTTGCGTTTTTTCTTGTATTTCGAGGCGTTCACGCGCAAGTTTAGCTCTCTCCATGGACATTTCGATTTCTGCTTGGCGTTGTTTTTGCTCCCATTCGGCGCGAAGTTCTTTTAGCCGCAATCTTTCCGCGACAATGAGTGAGTCCGACTCAATCATTTGGGCCACGGCGGCAACACCAATGGACATTCCATCCTGCGCAATGGACTGATGTTCAATTAATGCCTTTAGATCGGAAATTTCTTGATCTCGCCGTTCTATTTCACCGTTGGTTTGTTCAAGAATCCTTTGGATCTCTAGGACCTTGCGTGGATCGCACGGAGTTTCTGCATGCGTTTCCGCCTCCAGTTGCTGCAAGAGCGCCTGCTTGCGTTGCTCCCAACTCAAAGTTTCGGATTTCTGGCCTAACACAGGCCCCTGAAACTTTGCTAGCCTCGAGCTTAAATCGTTGCTCTGCATGCGCAGCTCAACCGCCTCATGTCTTGCCTCTAGCAATTGGCTTCGCAACTGCTCCACTTGAATTCGCAGTTCAGATTCATTCAAACTTTTGTTGCCGGGAACGGCCTTGGCATCGTCTAGTTCGCTCTGAAGGAATTGCAGTTGGTCGTTCAGTTGCGAAACCTCTAAACTGAGTTCCGTTTCGCGAGCGTCCGTTTTCTCCAAAACTTTTTGTGCTATCGTTTGCAGCTCGGCGTCGGAATGCCCTGCCGTGACTGCTTCGGACTCAATGAATGCTAAGAGAGACTGGTATTCAGCCCTCGCGTGCAACAGCATCGTCGATACTTTTGTTGTTTCTTGTTGAGCTTTGATCAACTGTGTTTCCAGCTCTTGAAGGTGCATTGTTCCTGCATCCTCGCTTGATGAACCCAAGCGGAATTCTGCAGTATCAATGGCTTGCTTGAGATGCTCGCGAAGGGATTCGATTTCAATCCGCTCGCGTTCGAAGGTTTTCGAACGCTCCATTAGCTCATTGAGTTTGGCCTCAACGGCTCGAGACCAATCACCCTTGGATTCTTGATGGTTACCGGCTCGCAAGGTCTTGATGTCGTCTGCTGAAGAATTCTCTTTGCAAAGTGTAGCAACTAAAGTTTCGACTGCATCAATTGCTTTCGACGCAAGTTCATCTCGAACCGGAATCGAACGAGGCAAATCGATTTCCATGGAAGGGGATGGGGAAATCGCCAATGTGGCAGCAACGCCATCAGGAATCGCTGACGAACGGTTCTGAATCGTTTGCGTAGCCTTGGACGCTCGGCCTATTTGCCGATAAATTTTTTTGGATTGGTGAAGCCTCTCGTTGGCCATTGGAACTGAGATTGATAAGATGAGGCAAGAACATGCGCTGCAAAAAATGCAGCGTTCATTTAAACTGATAGGTTATGGGATAATGATGGGTTGCCATCCTGGGCGATTTTCATGAATTCGCCTAGCAAGAAAGCTCCGACTTTGACGGTTCTTGGGGTTCTATCGCTTACCGAATGACAATGGCACTATGGCTCGCATGAAACCTGGCGATACAGACGAAAATCAGACCTTTGAATCCGCTATGACTCAATTGGAACAGATTGTCAGGAAATTGGAGGGCAACTCGCTAGGCTTGGAATCATCGCTTTCGGAGTATGCAAAGGCCGTAGAATACGTCCGTTTCTGCCAGGAGCGGCTGACCGGAGCGCGGAGAAAGATCGAAAAACTGCGAAGCATAACCGGTCGAGGCGAAGCAATTACTGAAACTTGGGAGGACGACGACGAATAGTTGTCTGTAGATCGATTAAATGTGGTGCAACGACTCCGACCGCTGAAAAAATACGGCATAGGCTTCCTCCAGCCGGTCTACAATTTATTGTGGTGAAAGTTTATAATAAAAAACGCAAAACCGACCTCCGAGTTTTGATTAGCTGCTAAACAAAATTCGGCTGGAACGCCATCTGCCGAATGTTTTGAAACCAATTTACTCACTGTGCAAATCTCGAAGGACCCGTCGAACGAATCATCAGCTCTGCTTAGCCGATGGAAATCATTGACTATTGAGGTCGATGCCAAGCTAGAGAACTGCATCGAAAAACTCTCCAAACGTTGCCCAGACGTGTTGCGAGAGGCGATGCGATACTCCCTGCTTTCCCCTGGAAAAAGACTGCGCCCGATTCTGTGTTTGTTAGGTGCTGAGGCTTTGGGTGGATTATCTCGTAATGCGATGGCGAACGCAGCGGCCGTTGAAATGATCCATAGCTATTCGCTCATCCATGACGATCTACCTGCGATGGACGATGACGACCTCCGACGTGGGCGACCTACTTGCCACATTCAGTTTGATGAAGCGACTGCGATTCTCGCCGGCGATGCACTGCAAGCGTTGGCTTTTGAAACCATCCTGTCAGACAATACAGATCCGTCGATAGCGGTTCGAAGCTGTTTGGTTTTAGCAAAAGCCGCCGGTCCGGAGGGGATGGTTGGTGGTCAAAGCGACGATCTACATGCGGAAAAACTGCGAGGTGGTGTTGAAATGTTGCATGCGATACACGCTCGAAAAACGGGAGCTATAATCCAAGCGTCGATCGTTTTAGGAGGATTGGCGGCCAATGCGACGCCAGAAGAATTGGAAAAACTGTCCCTTTATGGAGATTGCATCGGAATTGCGTTCCAAATTGTTGATGACCTACTGGACGTGGAGAGCACGAGTGAAAACACTGGGAAACGGACCGGAAAAGACAGCGAGCGAGGCAAGTTGACCTTCCCTGGGATCTATGGTGTCAGAGCGAGCCGCGATCGAGCAGCAGAATTTGTTGAACAGGCTATTTCGATTGTGGATTCCTTTGGTCCCGCTTCTACTTCGCTAAAACAATTTGCACGCTACATCACGGAAAGGAGCCACTAAAACTCGATGCACGAAATTCTCGCCAAATTAGAGTCCGCTGAGCCACTTCAACACATGTCCACGCAGGAACTGGAAAAGCTCGGCGTCGAGATCCGGGATGTGCTTTGCAATTTACTGGCTACTCGGACTGCGCACTTTGCTTCTAATTTGGGGGTCGTGGAGCTCTGTTTGGCGCTGCATAGTGTCTTTGATTTTAGGAAGGACCGTCTCATCTGGGATACTGGACACCAGATTTATCCCCATAAACTGGTCACAGGTCGATACCACGAATTCAAAACGATCCGCGAACGCGGCGGTTTGATGGGGTATCCAAACCCATCAGAGAGTGAGTATGACCTGTTCATGACGGGTCACGCTGGATGCAGCGTTTCAACTGCCCTCGGGCTCAAGAGTGGCGACAATTTGATAGGTCAAGCAGGACGAAAGAGTATCGCAGTCATCGGGGACGGTGCCTTTCCGTCCGGTATCGTTTTCGAGGCGATGAACAACGCGGGCGAGCTCAATGCCGACATGATCGTTGTATTGAACGACAATAAGATGTCCATTTGTCCGCGGGTTGGAGCCGTCGCAAGTTATCTGGATCGACTTCGCACCAACCCTTTTTACACTGGATTTAAAAGTGAAGTCGTCCGAGTACTAAATAAACTGCCTTTGTTCGGCGATCCGACTGAACGATTGCTTGCGCAAATCAAAGAGGGGGTTAAGGCAGGGATGGTTGGCGGCATGCTTTTTGAGGAATTTGGATTCCGATACATTGGTCCGATCGATGGTCATGATATTCATTTGCTCCGTAAATATTTGGAGATGGTCAAGGATCAAAAAGGTCCGACGCTTTTGCATGTGGTTACAGAAAAAGGGCGTGGTTACAAACCAGCCGAAAAGGATCCGGTGTATTTCCACACGCCACCTGCCTTTGAGGACGAAGACGGAAGCCCCAAACCCCTGAGCGCTGGCGAAAAAGCGGCCTTTACGAATTACGCACGCGATGCCATTTTAAGCCAAATGAAGAGCAATACTGCGGTGAC
>JAYVPE010000341.1:0-5328 GCA_043757575.1 Pirellula sp. | reverse complement strand
AAAAGTTCTTCAAGGCGTATGATTTGGCAAGTCGTTTCGACTTCATCAAAAGTAACGCCGTCTATTCTCGTGAGGATGTCGATACGAAATGGACTCCGTCCCAACATGAGAACTTTCCCGTCCACGAGCAGGGGTTCCGATTCGGCGGGCAAAGTCGTTCCGAAGCCGAATTTACCTAGGACTCGTCGTAGCCGTTTTTCATTGTCGCTCGTCGTTGCCACAAAAAAATCGATATCACCCGTTGCTCGGGGGTTGCGGTATAGGTTGTAGGCGTAGCCCCCAATCATCACAAACCGTACGTTGGCGGAAATCATCAACGCGATAAACTCTTTGAAATCCGGGGGAAGCTGCATAGTAGGGTGCCATAATTTGCATGAAGGCGTCGAACCTGTCGTGGTACGTCAAGACGCTATCGTCTTCACGCGCAGCGTACTCAGCATCCGGATGAGACTCGAAAATGCGTAAGATTCTTTCCATGCTCGACTGCTTCTGGTCAATCAAATGAGTGAGCGTCTCGTGAACCAAAAGGTCATTGTACCGTTTTGAAAAAAATGCTTGACGTCAGGACTGCGAATTGCTCAACTACATTGAGCTATTCACTCTTGCTTGGAACAAAATCATGCCCGACGAAACGAATCAGTCGTTAGCATCTGAATGTGAACAAACTTTGCAGAACGACTTGTCAGATCAGTTGTTTTTCGAGTTGTTTAAGCTGATCTTGGGCTGGATGCGAGTGATAACCTCGCGACAGATGTATCGAAAACTTGACGTTGAACAGATTGCAATCGATGTTTTGTTTGAATTGTCGCTTTTCGTAGGTAAGCGAGAACTAAATGTAGACGTGCCGACGATTGAATCGGTGTTTGGTATTTGCCGGTCGATTGCAAAGAGACGGGTCATCGACGCGGTTCACGCAGAGAATTGCAAGAAGCGAGCAGGCGGCAAACAGGACCTGGGTGCAGACGCTCTTTCATTGTGTGAAAGCAAGTCAATCGAACTCGAAAACGCCTCGAACCTAGCTGAGTTCCACGAACTTTATTCATCTCTCAGCGAAGTTCTTTCGCCGAAGAGCCTGCGAATCGTAGAGTTGAGATTCGAGAATTGGTCGACCAAAGAAATCGCAAAAGAACTTGGAACCACAACACGTTCCGTAAATCGCATGCGCGGTGTGATTCAAGAAACCGTTCGCGAATTTCTCAAACGTACCGAGGTGTTCGACAACAGACAACAGACAACAGACGCCGGTCGCCATGTTGAGAAGATGTCCCTGTCGCTGACGGTCGAAAAATTTCATTTTTCATGTCTCGAATCCAACTGCTTTCCCGATTTAATTATGTAGACAGTACCATTTTTTTGCTTCGTCAGTTGACGAAACGTCCATTCCGTAGAAAGAGTCGATAGTCGCATGCGAAACATCTTGCTATTGAGTTTTCTAAGTGCCTGCTCAGCAATTTGTATTGCAGACGAGCCCAGTGGCCCTTTAAAGGATGCGAGACTACCACTTCGCGAAGTCAATTCTTCGTTCGAGAACGCGAGCGGTGATGTTTTGTGCAATCTGGGCGACGTGTTTACCTCGACAAAGTACCGCATCGAAGCCAACCTACTTAATAAAAGCAATTCGACTTTTGAGGCAATACGGCTCAAGGCATCGTGCGGCTGTATTGCAGGCCTTTCGGAAAGCGTTTTGATTGAGCAGGGGCAAATTGGAAAAGTTCTGGCGGTATTCAAGGCGCCTCAAATTAGTGAGTCCTTCGAAAAAGTAATTTATCTACATAGCGTTCTTGGGGATGAGCTTCGAGTCCGGTTGCAAGGTAAAAGTGTTTCACGAATCGTCTTATCGGCATCGAACCTCGTCGTGCAGGAAAATACGAAAAAGCCGCAAGGTCTTTTTGTTCTTGCCAAGAGTGCGTTGAACGATAACCTCTCGGAATTGCTATGGTCAGCTGAGTGTGAACATCCAACCTCAATTGAATGCGTCGCAACCTCCAACGAAGGAGAGTATCGAATCGACATCGCGATGGACCTTAAATCTGTAGTCAAGACTGATCCGTCTACCGTTGTTCATTTGAAGGCAAGAACTAAAGACGGGCTTGAGTACTTCGAAACAGATTTTCGAGTTTCCTTCGGGTTCAACGTAAGCACTTCACCACGTATTCTCGTGCTCAAAAAACAAACCGATGAATATTTAGGAATGGTGATCGTTCGCAAAACAGATTACTTAAACGACGAGATTCGCGAGGTCGAGAAGCAGCTGGAATTGCAATCGGGGGAATCCTATGGAAATCGCACGCCGATTTTCGCAAAAGTATCTCGCATGAAAAACGGAAGTTTTCTCGTTAAATTTCGACTTGTTGCTGCGGATGTCCCTCGCTTGGACGACTTTGAAAAGTGTCGCTTAGTACTGGATCTTGAAAAACCGGAATTCAATATCCCAGTTCTATTTCAGTAGTGTGTAATGGTTTTTTGTTTCAGACGTTAGTGGAGGAGAGTATTATGGTTTTGCGTTTTTTTGCTGGCTTGTGCGTTACGTTTTGTTTTTGTGCGCCCGCGTTTTGTTTTCAAGAGGAGGATGCATTCGCAGACTATAACGGTACAGAGTATGATCCAGTAGACCAATATGGCAACCCAGGGGAGGGCCCGGGGGTTTGCTTGACGGCTGGGCCAGAACATGTTTGCGGTCATTTTTTTGCAAAGCCGGAAGGGGTTCCTTGCAGTGGATCATGTTCGAGTACCGAACCTTGTAGCCCATCAAAGGCATTGGTTAACGACCCGAACTGGGACACGAAAATAAGGTATGAAGCGAAACCAACACGTACGGGTCGAAATGGTAATTTGGGTCATTACGTTCCAAGGCGTTGTACGATCGAACGAAGTTGCAGTTGCGTCTGGGACGGTGACTTGATGCAAGACAGATGCAAGTCTTCTCCAGATTTCACGACACTAAATAGTTACTCCACCTCGCATAACGCTTTCCAGGGAGCCAACTGTGTTGGGGACTTCGTCGAGTAACCCCCGAGTTGGTTTCGAGTTGATGTCGGGGGATATTTAGGCGAGCGGCGGATTCAAATCTATCTAGCACGACGCGAAAGCTAGTGTATTGGAGCCGGAATCACTAGCTTGCGCGTCGTGCTATGGTTCGTTCCATTCTGTCGCTTGCCTTACCACCACTCAAAACAAAGGGTCAGAAACCGAGGCATGCATGAGGCCCTCGAATGGCAGGCCACTGAAACATGACGTGACATTTTCCAAAATTGTTTTTTCGTTTTGAATGGACCAGAGTTCCTTTTTAGAGGTTCCGATGAGAATTCTTAAGTCATTTGCCGTCATCTCATTGATGGTTTTGGTTGTCGATTCTGCAGCTGGCCAGGATCTAGCGAGTCTTGATTTTACCAGTGAGGAATCCGTAGCGCGAGGCGAAGATCTAATGCTCGAATTGTCTCGACAGCGACAGATGTTGCCACGCCGCTGGGCTTGTTTGATTCAGTACCGTGTAGAGACGACGCCGGATTCGGAAGAATACGCTCGTATTAAGGGAACGAGCTACATCGCAGAGGACCGGGATATCGGCATCAAGGTGCGTCGTCGAAAAGAAGCGGCTAATAATGGAACCCCAGGAGACTTTTACCAGGACTTCTTTGATTGGCAATCCAAGAGTGAATCGATCTATCGTGATGATGACACTTGGGTACGTACGCCGCCGGGTAAGATACGGCCGCATTTCGATCCTTTCATGCTTTGCACTGCTCATTCGACTATTTTAGATGATGGAGTAACGGAGGATCGAGTCGAGGTCGTTTTTTTGGGGTTAAGATCGTGCCTCGGATCTAGGATCGTGAAAGAAGGCACAGAATCTGTCTGGGGGTTGCCTCGTCCACGGAAAGAGCGAGGGGGAGCTTTTTTCGTATTGCACGACCGCAAGACGGGCATGCCAGTTGAATTTCGTTCCAGACTCTATGAGACTTGGGATCCATCAAAACTAGAAGGAAAAAGCAAACTCATTACCAGCGTCAGTACAAAATGGGAAGCGTCTAAATCACACGAGATCAATTTGCCTGTTGAGATCGATGCGAGTTGGACCAATGCCGAGGCCCTCGAAGCGAGTTTTGAGTTGAAATGGATGTTTGAAAAAGACGTTCCGGATTCCGCATTTGTAGATCCTCGAACCGAAAAATTGGTAATCCCAGTCTTTCCAGGACAACGGATTCAAAAGAAAAAAGGGAATTGATGAGACGATTGGAAATCACCGGACGTATTCACATGGATGAGCAGGATCTGCAGGATTTGGAACTGTATCCTGTCCATCCTGTTCATCGATGTTGATTTATTTGGCCACAAAAAGACGCTTGATCCAAGCCCGTTGTGGTTGCGGTTACGAAGCCGTTAAGCAGCTTTCGCAAATAATTGTAAAGCGTGGGACTAAAAAGGTTATTGCACCCTAGGAGATTTTGCGAGATTCGCATCGTAGGGCTGATAGCTGTCCAATCGCGAAACTACTCCTTTGTTTCCTTGTTTCGCTTGTCCATAAAGAAGGGACGTTCACGCAGATTGTCCAAGAACGGGCCGAACGACTTTGGCATCTTGATGTTTTTCCTCATGCGAGCAATTTCCTTTTCGGCGAGATCGTTGTTCTCTTTAGCTTTGTCCGGTTTACCTAAAAATTCTTGCAGCTCGGATAGTCGCTTCAGTGACTGGATCAAGCCGACGCTGTAGATGGCTACGTCGGAATACCGACTCGCAAGCTCCCGCTGAATCGCAATTGCCTCATTCAACAACTCCTCGCCACGCGTGTTGCGGCCAGCCATCATGCTGAGTTTCACCAACGTCGAAGCTTTGAGAGCTCGGTATTCGGGAACTTGCGGATTCTCTTTCGCGATTTCGTCGCAGATCGCAAGCGCTCTTGTACACCGCTGTTGGTCGAGTGCACGCGTTGCGACATTCCTGCTCAAAGTGTCCGCTAATTCGTACTTGAACGCGGCGGAATCTGGATGCGTTTTGCACAACATTTCAAAGAGTTCAATGGACCGTCGCAATGCGTCATCCGCTCGTTGCATGTCCTTCATCATGCGAGCGATGCGAGACTCATCCCTTAGCGATCGTCCCAGTACCACTTGATACGAAACGTTGTCGGGCGATTCAGTTGAGAGCTCCTTGAGCAATGCAAGTGCCTCGGCATTGAACCCGGCCTCGCGCTTGAATCTTGCAGCTTGCTCCGGCGGCATCGATTCGCCCTGTGGAAATAATCTCGCATACGGTGGGCGGTTCGGCCTGGGTCGTGAATCCCCACCGAATCGCGTTCCCAATGTTCCAATGCAATTGAGCAGTTTGGCC
>JAYVPE010000340.1:0-5345 GCA_043757575.1 Pirellula sp. | reverse complement strand
GCGGTCATCTTAGGGTTGAGCGAGTTGTCTAGAACCAATTGAAATCAGGGTTCTTCGTGGAATTTTGTGGCTGCGTGGGAAACGACGAGGATTCGCTTTCCGTTTACGCATTGTATGCCGACAGCTCAGATCAATTCTTCGACAATCAAGTAGATGAAAAAATTGGGAGCGGTTTTTCCATCGCGATTGGCGAATAGTCGGTGATCGCTATCTTTCTTCAGGATACAACAGGTTTCCTTGGAATCGCTGTTTTGATCTTGAAAAATTCGGCCTGGCATGTTATGCTTTCATCCGGATAAGCGGATAATAAAGAGACCCAGGCAAAATGACTAATTCAGCCCCAATGATCCTTTGGATGCAGAGCCTATCGGATCCTACCCGAGCTAGGCTGTTGCGACTTTTGGAACGAACCGAGCTTACCGTAGCCGAAATGTGCGCCACACTCCAACTCCCCCAAAGCACCGTCAGCCGTCACCTTAAACTGCTTTCAGACGATTGCTGGGCTGTATCGCGACGCGACGGAACCAGCAACTTGTATCGAATGCCCAACGGTGAAATGGACCCCGCGCAGAAGAAATTGTGGAGTGTTGTAAAGAGTCATAGCGTCTCAATTAGTACTTCGGACCAAGATGATGCGAGACTCGAACAAGTAGTCGAAGCAAGACGCTCCAAGTCACAAGCGTTCTTTTCGTCGGCAGCCGGCAAGTGGGATCGGATGCGAGCTGACTTGTTCGGCCCTCGTGTCGACGCTTGGGCGTTTGCGGCTACCTTGCCTAGTGACGCCGTTGTCGGGGACCTGGGGTGCGGAACAGGTGCTGTTGCTCAAACAATTGCTCCGTGGGTTGAACAGGTTGTCGCTGTCGACTCGTCTGCCGCCATGATGCAATCCGCTCGCAAGCGACTGAAGGACTTGAGAAATATCGAACTTCGACGTGGCGAGTTAACTCAGTTACCCATCGAAGACGAAACACTTTCGCACGCCATTTTGATACTTGTGTTGCCATACCTACAGACACCTCAATCCGTTTTCCACGAGGCATGGCGAGTGACCAAGCCAGGCGGAAAGTTGATTGTAGTGGATATGGTTCCGCATGACCGTTCCGAGTACCGCGAGGAACTCGGCCACTCCTGGCAGGGATTTCCTGCCGATCAGATTCAATCATGGATGATTCAGTCAGGCTGGCGACAGTCGAGGTATGCGCTCATGCCACCTGAGACCGATGCCAAAGGAACTGGCTTGTTTGTTACTACCGCTATCCGTTAACACTTTTGTTTCTTTCCTAGGAGTATTGTTCATATGAGTACTGTTGTCGATAAAAAAAACACCCATGGTGTCAGTTCCGACGCGACAAGCGTACCGTTTAAGGTTCGCGCTTTCGACTTTTTAGCAGCCGGCAACCGCAAGGAAGCTGAAGAATTGGCATCGCTCGGTCGCAAAGAAATTCAGCTTGCAGAAGATGAAATGCCAGGTTTGATGGCTCTGCGTGCTCGGCACGGCAAGTCCAAGCCACTTGCTGGCTCCAAAATCATGGGCTCCCTGCACATGACTGTACAAACCGCCGTACTCATCGAAACTTTAGCCGATCTCGGTGCCGACGTACGTTGGGTAAGCTGCAATATTTTCTCAACCCAAGATTCTGCTGCAGCAGCCGTTGTTGTCGGACGTGGCGGCACACTGGATAACCCAATCGGAAGTCCAGTCTACGCATGGAAAGGCGAGACACTCACCGAATACTGGTGGTGCACGGTTCAAGCGTTGGTTTGGCCCGATGGATCCGGGCCAGATTTGATCGTCGACGATGGCGGCGACGCAACCATGCTCATCCACAAAGGAACCGAATACGAAGCCGCTGGCAAAGTCCCTGAGTTCGATGCTGAAAACGAGCCCGAAGAATGGGGCGTCATCCTCGAGCTCCTTCGCAAGGAATTGGTCGTTAACCCAGGCCGGTATACAGCCATGGGCAAAGCGTGTATGGGGGTTTCAGAAGAAACCACCACGGGTGTTAAGCGTTTGTACGAAATGGCTAAAGCAAAGACATTGCTGTTCCCGGCCATCAACGTCAACGACTCCGTTACCAAGAGCAAGTTCGATAACCTGTACGGCTGCCGTCACTCGCTCATCGACGGACTCAATCGTGCCAGCGACGTCATGCTAGCGGGCAAGGTTGCGGTCGTTTGCGGTTTCGGCGACGTGGGTAAGGGTTGCTGCCAATCACTTAAAGGCCAAGGCTGCCGAGTAATTGTCACCGAAATCGATCCGATCTGCGCTTTGCAAGCGGTGATGGAAGGCTACGAAGTCAAGACGTTGGAAGACTTCCTGCCGATAGCCGATGTCTACGTAACTGCAACGGGCAACAAGGACATCATCACGGCTGAACACATGGCCAAGATGAAGGACAAAGCTATCGTTTGCAACATCGGACACTTCGATAATGAAATTGATATGGCTGGACTCGAAAAGTTGCAAAAGACCGGCAAGGTCGAGCGCCGCAACATCAAGCCCCAATTCGACCAATGGTATTTCCATGACACCAAGCACAGTATCTTGGTTTTGGCCGAAGGCCGCTTGATGAATTTGGGTTGTGCAACTGGCCACCCAAGTTTCGTCATGAGCACCAGCTTTACCAATCAAGTCTTGGCCCAACTCGAATTGTGGATTGAACGCAAGTCATCGAAGTATGACAAGACTGTCTACACGTTGCCAAAGCACTTGGACGAAGAAGTAGCGCGTTTGCACTTGGCCAAACTCGGTGTCAAGCTGACAACGCTCTCAACTTCGCAAGCGGAATATCTTGGTTGCGACAAGAACGGCCCATACAAGGCTGATGCCTACCGCTACTAAGCCGAGACAGCATCTCGCGACGCGATTCCAAATCATCCTAAACGAGCCTTGACCGACGATCGATCAAGGCTCGATTCCATTTTTCGCGACTCCTAATTGGGCTGCATCGCGAGAAGCGACACCAGTTGCACGAGGTAGCAGTTTGCGCCAAGAAAATCACCCGTGACACCGCCCACGCGTCGATGTACCAGTCGAGCGTAATACCAAGTCATCAGCAACGAAAAGGAAACCGCAATTAGAAAACGGACGCTTGCATCCCTCAGCAAATAAGTGAACGATCCGCCATCCTCAAAGGCGCATGAGAAACCTAGCGCAATACCAAAGGCAGCCACTGGTCCCACGGCGCTAATCAGAATCGCTCTCGCACTAGGCCTTGCGCCCACATCACGGGCCATCGTGTGCCGATCTGTAATCGGTTCTAGCTGATGCATCAAAATCAATATTGACCACCGCCCAATCCCTGAGGAAAAAGGGATTGCTAGCCAGGCCATCGGCCAACCCAAATTAGTAATCAAAGCGATTCGCAACGAGACACCTACGGCCAACGCCAACACGCCATAAGTCCCATGTCGCGAATCCTTCAATATCTCAAGCACTTGTTTTCGCGTCCAACCGCCACCCAACGCATCGGTCGCGTCGGCGAGTGCATCTTCATGAAAAGCGCCCGTTAAGAACGCTTCGGCTGCAATGGCTAAGATCGCCGCAATCAAAGGGGACCAAAAATAACTGAAAACACAAAACGTTACGGTTGTAAAAACTCCAATGAGCACCCCCACTAGTGGAAAGTAAACAACCGAAGCTCGTAGGGCGAATTGGGTTTGCACTATCGAGCCACTTATGGCCCCCGGCACTGGTACTCGTGTCAGGAACTGCACTGCGGTGAAGAAAGCCAACTTCGGTGAAATGGATTGTTTCGCGTTTTCACTTGCGTCGGTCATGCCAGATACTTTGCGAAAAGCCGACTGTGCGATTGGCGAAATTGTTCGCACTGTTGAACGAGTTCCTCCCCATCTTTCAAATTCAATACGTATGCCAATCGAGACAATTCGTTGTTCGAGATTGGCAAGTCATGTCGAGCTTGCGTATTCATCAGTCGCAAACCGGATTCTACCCCGCGCAAAAAGTTGTAGCCATCCTTCAAAGTATCTGCATCCTGCGGCTCGATAAGGCCCGCAACTCGAAGACGTTCAATCGCTTCTAGCGTTCCTGCCACGAATATCTCTGGTTTAATCGCAATGTTTCGCAGCATGAGTAGCTGTGCGATGTACTCCACGTCCATGGTACCACCCGCGCCTCGTTTGATATTGCGAATTCCAGCAGTAGTTTCTAGTTGTTTGCGCGTCGACAGAACCAGGGTGTTGTCTTCATCTGTCCATGCTCGCGTTCGAAGAATGCCAACGACTGTCTGGTCAATCAAGCGTTGAAACGAAGGTTCGCTTAAGATGCATCTCGCATTGCAAAGCTGTTGGCGTTGCATCGCAAGATCGTCGGACTCAATGAAAAAGCGTTCGAATTCCTCAAGCTTCCACGCCAGTGTTGTATTTCTATTGGGTGAGATCAACCAGTTTTTGGTTTCATACAGTCGGCCACTTCGCCAAACTCGGTTAGCTGCCTGAGCCACTTTTTGAGCGAGCTGAAGAAAGAAATATTCGGTCGAAATGGGTTCGTGATGGCGGCCAGAACCCAGAGGTCGCGTCGTTCCATCCGAGTCGTACAAAAACAATAACGAAATGTCGCTGTGATAGTTTGGTTCACGCGCTCCGAGCTTGCCGAGAGCTACAACTCCAAATCGACATACTTGCCCCTCGCTCGTCGTTGGGACACCGAATCGCTTTACCAACCGTCCGTACTGCCAGTCGACCGTTTGATGCAAACATACATCGGCAATATCCGACAAGGCTCGATGCGTGTCGGTAATACTTTCCTTGCCCAGGATGTCTCGTACTCCGACATTCAGATGCCTTGCATTCTTGAAAGAGTGAATGATCGGCTCAATGTCCTCAGCACCTCGACATAATTCGTGAAGCATTAATCCCAATTGTTGTTCCGTCGGCAGCCGGTTAAGCATCAATGAATCGAGCAGTTCGTCGATCATCCCAGGGTTACTTGTTAGAATTCCTATCAAGTAGGGACTGGCACCGCACAGTCGAACATAGAGATCGAGCGAGGGCTCATGCACACTGAACAGCTCCCACAAAACACCCTTGCCACCCAGCGACCGGCAACTGACTGCAAGATTCTCGAGCGTCAGGTCAGGATCGGGTGTCTCGCTGATTTTCGTTAGCAGTTGCGTGGCAATGCTCGATAGGAAATGGCGACACCGACGCGTTGATAGTATGGAAACTTCTTCGCGAGAAAGCTCCATGAGAAACCGATAAGCCGCATTCGACCGCTTGAAACCATATTTAGCTAGGAGTGCGTCAATCCACTCCGGCTTTGGGTTCGGATCCAGTATGAGATCGGTTTCTTCAGACGCTTGGTTTTCATCGGCGAAAACTTCCCC
>JAYVPE010000339.1:0-5353 GCA_043757575.1 Pirellula sp. | reverse complement strand
CCTGTTTTGAATGGCGGTTTTGGTTCCACTTCGACTTGTTTAACGAGAGTAAGACCCCACTGGGTCATGCGTCCGAGCAGTCCCCGTTTCGTCATGTCGAATTGCAACGGTGTTACGGTAATGTAACCAGCAAAGAGAGCGTTCAAGTCGGTCTCATGATCCGTGGGCTTAGGAGGTGGGTCATTGGTTGACCAATAGTAGTTTCTGCCTTTAGGATCCTGACGTTTGATGTAGTGTTCGCCGTAACGCTCAACCCCCATGGGCACACAATGAACCTCAGGTGTTTTACCGTCGCGAAACGCTCGTGTCGCTGCCGTTGGAATATTGATATTGTATAGCTCGCTAGCCTCTCCTTGATGCTTTAAGATCTGCCTAATAATGTCAACAGCGAGCTCCGCAGCTGCGTCAAAGTCGGCGTGAGGATCGAATTCCAATGAGACTGCGATGCTTGGTATTCTGAAGAACGCTCCCTCAATAGCGGCGGCAACTGTTCCTGAATAGAGCACGTTGATACCTGCGTTCAAGCCGCCATTGATCCCGCTGACAATCAAGTCGACTTCACCGCCAGCGAGCTCCGAAACGCCCAACTTCACGCAGTCAGCAGGCGAACCTTCCACTGCCCAGCCTCGAAAAGCCTCTCCGTCAAAAATTTCTTTGCAGGTTAGCGGTGATAGATAGGTTATCGAATGACCTACGCCGCTCTGCTCCGTTGCAGGAGCCACCACCAAGACATCGCCCAAGCTGGCGAGCGCTTTGCGCATGGCCAACAGGCCAGGCGCGTGAATACCATCATCATTTGCAAGTAGTATCTTCAAAGTCTATTACCCATCAAGAATCAAAGTGCAGACGTTTTTGCGAACGTGGGGCAGCGGCTCCGCCCGCTGACGATTGCAACTCCCTGCGGGCGGAGCCGCAGGGCCACTACACAATTCCAAACGCAACGATCGCTGAGCGATTGGCCACATTCATTAGTGCTTGTGGCCATCATCGTGCTTTAGAAAACACGCTTGCTCTTTGCCATCGATCATAACCAACAGCTTGGATTGAACTCCCTTGGCGTCTGTCCCGCTCGCATCCAGCAGAGTCATTAGTTCTTCGCTTGCAATTGAAAAAACAGAGCCAGCGATCTTTGCCGTTTCCTCTTTTTCAAGTGCGAATGATTTGGTTTCAACCCCAGAGACAACGTCGATTTTGACCGACTCGATCTTGGCACCCCCGCTTACCAACTCGTCGAAAAAGATAGAAAGTTTGTGAGTGGCATCATCGTGTGCCCATTCGAAATGATCACCAGTGGTGTCAAAGTGTTCAAGATGTCCTCCATTGGGACCATGCGCACCATGATCGTGTCCTGCATGAGCATCCGCAGCTTGATCATGCCCGGCTTGGCTACCAGCCTTGCCCGAGTTGCTTGATTTTTTAGGTTCACATCCTGACAAACAAACAAAACTGCCAAGGGCTAAACCGACTAACAAAAGCGACTTACGCATACACTGACTCCGTTGGTGACATGAATTTGGTAGACTAGTGCTCAGTTGGACCCCAATTTCAAGATCGGATGACGCACTAAGTTGAATTGGAAATCAATATTTCCAAGCTTGCAAGGCGAAGTTGACGAACCAATCGACGCAGGAAGTGTCCAATCGGCAGGAAAAAGGCCCGTCGTCCGGAATCGCAGACTAACCAAAACCTAATGAAAGTACGGAATTGGGCTGCAAATTTGCTTTTATCGTCCTTTTCGTTTCTGAACGCTCCTCATCGTCGCGGCCTAGACGCACTTTTTTTTCGACCGATGGCTCGCTGTCGCTATACTTAAACAAAGAGATGCCAACCATTCGATGGCAACCACTCATTCCACCACAATTGCAGGAGTAAGCATCCCTTTGCATACGCATGATCGCTCGGAAGGCTTGACAAGTGAACGCAGTATTTTGGCCCGTTTGATCTTGCCAAAAGACATCGCAGCGGAGGACCCATTTGATGAACTCAAAGGTTTAGCAAAGACCGCCGGTACAACAGTGGTGGGCAGTGTGATCCAACGAAGAGAGCATCCTGACCAAACGACTTATCTAGGCAAGGGAAAAGTAACAGAACTTCTTGGACTAATCGAAATGCAGGACGCGGACGTCGTTCTATTCGACAATGACCTCAACCCTTCCCAAACGCGAAACCTAGAAAAAGCCCTCAACATCAAGGTCATCGATCGGTCTGAACTGATCCTCGATATTTTTGCTTCTAAAGCCCAGACACACGAAGCTCGCTTGGCGGTTGAACTGGCTCAACTCGAATACTCGCTGCCGCGATTGAAGCGTATGTGGACTCACCTGTCGCGTCAATCGATGGGTGTTGGAATGCGTGGGCCAGGCGAAAAGCAATTAGAAGTGGACAGGCGACTGGCTGAGAAACGTGTTCAAGACCTAAAAGCAGAATTGGAAAAAGTCGAGAAACGCAAAGCCCGCGAGGTAGCATCGCGCGGCGACACATTTAGCGTTTCCTTGGCTGGCTATACCAACGCTGGCAAAAGCACATTGATGAATGTACTCACGAACGCTGACGTCGAAGCGGTCGATCGACTTTTTGCAACGCTGGACACGCGCACTCGCAAATGGATGTTGCCGGGCTGGGGCCCGATTTTGCTGAGCGATACTGTCGGTTTCATTCGCGATTTACCACACCGTCTCATCGCAAGTTTTCGTGCCACTCTCGAAGAGACTCGCCACGCGGACCTCTTGCTACACGTTGCAGATGCGAGCAACCCCGCCGTGTTGCAACAAATTTCGGCCGTATATAAAGTACTTCACGAGATCGGCATCGACGAAAAGGAAACTCTTTTGGTCCTCAACAAAGTGGACTGTGCTGGAGCGACCGAACGCGTTAAATCGATTCAAGATCGTTACCCGAACTCGATCCCAATCTCGGCGCATAACGGTCTCGGTATCCAGAAACTCTCCATGGCTGTGAGCGATGCGCTTACGAAGAATTTTGTAGAACTCGAAGTTCGATTGCCTTTGGAAGATGGAAAGACCATTGCTTGGCTGGCAAGTGTGGCGGAAATCATGTCCAAACAATACAACGATGACCATGCTCTCGTGCACTGCCGAATGCCCAGTAGCGCTGCTGGTAAATTAGCAGGCCATGGAGCAGACATTAGAGTCATCTCAGGCAAAATCCCTTTTGCAGCAGAAAAGAATAGTCCAATCGACGCAACTTTCCTGCCAGCGTTGACAAACGATGTTACTGCCCCTGCTATCCCCGACTCGCTTGCGGGCGGTAATGCAACCGGCGCGATAGGCGAAGTTGCATAGCAAATGGCTCTTAGGAATCTAAAGGATGCGAGGATCATTGTGACCGGCGCATCAAGCGGGATCGGGCGAGCTTTGGCAATCCAACTTTGCCAACGCGGCGCGCACGTGCTTGCAACCGCTCGACGCATCGAACGATTGCATGCACTCCAGGAACTTTGCAAGTCCATGCCTGGCAATCTAAAAATCTTGAAAGGAGACTTGACCAACGAACAGCATCGACAAGAAATTTTTGACCACACGATATCGCACTGGAATGCGCTGGACGTATTGATCAACAACGCAGGGGCTGGAGCCATTGGTCGATTCGACTGTGCATCGAGTGATCGACTGAGGCAGGTGATGGAGATTGACTTTTTTGCTCCCGTTGAACTGACTCGGTTGTGTTTGCCACTGTTGGAACGCGGCCGCAGGCCAGCCATCCTCAACATTGGTTCCGTTCTGTCGCATCGCGCAGTGCCAAATAAAAGCGAATACTGTGCTGCCAAATTCGCGATGCGTGGCTGGGCCGAATCTCTACGAGTGGAGCTAGCGGTGCAGAGGATCGAAGTGCTCATGTTGAGTCCCAGCACGACCCGCAGTGAGTTTCTCGAGGCGCTCGTAGATACCAAAGCCGATGCGAAATGCAAATCGGTCGGGAGTATGACGCCGGAACGAGTTGCGCAACTCGCAATCTCCACACTGGTTCGGTCGAAAAGGGAAATGATATTGAGCCTTGGCGGAAAATGCTTGGTGTGGGCAGGCCGTCTTTTTCCGCGACTCACCGACCGAATCTTAGGCCGATTCGCCTAGTGTTATCGGCGATGCATCATGAACGCGAACAAATCTCGAACTTGCTCTGCGGTTAGAACATCCAATATACCATCGGGCATGAGCGATTTTCGGGAATTGCGACACTCCTCAACGTCTTCCACGGCAATCGAAAGCAGCTCCTTGTCTGTTTGAACAGTGATTGCCTTTTCAGTCTTGCCAACAATGACACCCGTAATAATACGACCATCGCTTAAAGCGATAATCGACGTGGTAAACTGCTTGGGGACGACGGAACTTGGGTCAACGATATTCATTAGAAGATAGTCGACATCGCTTCTGTTTGTTCCCGTCAAGTCGGGGCCAGTCGCTTGTCCCTCGCCGTAAAGTTTGTGGCAGGTCGCACACGATTTCTTGAATAGAAGAGCGCCGTTCTCAACATTGGCTTGAACAAATGATTCACGGGTAAGCTGCTTCTTCCATCGCTCTATCGTTGCGATTTTTGCCTCAGGCGTTTCTTCAATGACTCCCCATTTAGCATCCAAGACCTCTCGAATGCGTTGATTGCCAATCGCCAGCAATTGACGTACTTGCACCGCACTCAATTCGTGTGCATCGATGCGTCCAGCATCGATTTCAGCGATCAAATGTGATGCATACGATTCGCGGCTTGACAGTGTATCTAACGCCAAGTTGCGATTGCCATCTTTGAAAGCGCTGAGCTTTTTGATCAGTTGTTGAGCTGTATCGGGATGATTAAAGTTGGCAAGCGCCCGAATCGCAGCGTCGGCGACTGCTCGATCGCCCAGCAAATTGAAAAAGATCGAGACGGAGTCGGCATCCTTGGACTGCGCCAAAGTCTTGATTGCCTCTTCTCTGGATATGGAGTCCGCATCGGCATTGCCTGCGAGTTTGCGCAAATCGGCCAACGCTGCGCCATCTCCAAACAAAACACCTAGTGCATCTACGGCCAACGCGATGTCGGCGTTTTTTGACGCTAGAAGTTGTTTCTCGATCGTCGACCAATCTTTAGGTGCATCCACACGGGCCCGACCCGCGAGTCCCAATCGAAATGAAGCCAAGAGGTTTACAGCAGAGGAGTCCTCTCCCTTTGCAACCGTGCTAGCGATCATTCTTAAGACGTCGCTGGCTAGCGAGGTTTCTTTATTGATTTCGTAGGACAATCGACGCACTGCAAACTGCTCTAACTTAGGAATCGGTTCCAATATCCTGACTTGGGCAACGCTCTTGACGACAGGCTCGATGCCATACCAAGTCATCAACGTCAAGTTATGATCTGCAGC
>JAYVPE010000338.1:0-5366 GCA_043757575.1 Pirellula sp. | reverse complement strand
AAGTAGATCGAGGTCGGCAGGCTTGGGTCTGCTGCCCAGACGTAACGACCGTTATTGCGAACGCCAGCGGCGATTGTGGACCATGGGCCGGTGGGCGTTTGTGAATAGGATAGCGTGATTGGCCGATCAGGGAAAAATTCATCGTTCGCCCTATACTCAATGATCATCGAACCGGATTCTTTGCCTTTGCCATACAACGCGCTCACTATTTTGGCTTGGGGTGGTTCGATATCGACGTGAATCCATGCATCTGCGTTGTCACCATTGCGAGGTCGATTCGATGCCAGACCATTCGTTCCAACAATGACCATTCGGAATCCAAATAGTCCTTCGGTTTCCACTTCGATGTCGAAGGGACTTGCACGATCTGGATCTTGGCCCCACATCTGCCATGTTTGCCCCTCGTCCGATGTTCCCCAGAGCTCCACTACGGAAATCGGTGCATCCGAATCGTTATCTATGTTGTAGTCGAGGCTGAATGCTTTGCTATTACTATAAAGCCGTTGGATGTCCCGGTGAAACGTAGACTGCCCAGGAATGCGAGTAGCCTTGAGCTCAATCTCACGCGAAGCCCTGGGTGTTGCAGGCGGAATGATATCCTCTTGAACGAGTAGAGAGCGTTCTGTTCGCTTGGCCGTTAAGCTGATCGGAGTTTTGGATTTCAGTTGTTCGTACTCTTCATCGGATAAAGTTCGAACTGGTAGTTTGCTCGTTCGGGGATCGCTCCTGGTCGCCAACTGAATTTCGGACGCAGCAGCTCGATCTGTGTTTTCTAAACGCGTTCCGCCGAGTACCTCCACTTTTGGAAACGAATCAAGTGGCAGGTCTGGGAGTCCGCTTCCAATAGGATCAGTCGCAGCAGATCGACTCGCGTTCCTGGCGTCTTGGGTCTTTCCGCTGGCCATTTGGAGGCTTCCGTTTGCCGAAGCTGATCTGGGAAGTTGTGGTAGACGCGTTATTTCAATTGGATTGCCAGCCTTGTCTCGGGCAGTGAGTCTCACGACGAGTTGCCGCGTGCCGCTGGGAATACTCCAAGAACCGCTTCCCATCCATCCTGATGGACTTCGGCCGGGACTCGATTCAACTGGAATTTCTCGCCATTGAGACATCGTCTCCGTTTGGTATGCAAGCTGAATTGATAAAGGATCGAGCGCAGCATCTACAATCTCAAATTCCGCTTGCATCACACCCCGTGGGTCGATGTCAACCATGAGTTTGGCCGCTGGCTTCGTGGTGTCAACCACTACACGTAATGGTTCGCCAGGATTGTCAAATCTGCGACCTTGACTGTCGAAAGTTTTGAGTCGAAATTGGTATTCTCCATCTACTTTCGCTTGAAAATGAAACTGTTTGGTTCTAACGTCGCCGCTTGAATAGAGTGACCAGGACTTGCCGCCATTCTCCGAGAATTCTAACTGGATCTCACTTGGGGCTTGGCCAGTAACGTCTACGTTAAACGGAATAACAAAGTCCAATCGTGGCCAATGCACTATGGCATCATCGTTCGTGCCCACCGCTCGCTCGGATTGCGCTACCGAAGGAGAAGTGGATGAAACGCTTAATGCGATAGCAGCGACAACCGATCGAAGGAACCAAAATCGAGTTGCAGGCTTGCAGGGAGTCAATATTTTTGAACTAGTCATAAATGGCTATCGATTTAGAGTTCCATTCAGGTCATTTGCAACGCGTTCTGAACTAGCGTTGTCGAGCAAGCG
Organism: Pirellula sp.; assembly: GCA_043757575.1. Taxonomy (GTDB): domain Bacteria; phylum Planctomycetota; class Planctomycetia; order Pirellulales; family Pirellulaceae; genus JBKCUI01. The sequence goes on along the minus strand of JAYVPE010000338.1, from coordinate 3,651 downwards.
CGAGTAGTAAACGCTGTTTTTCGTAAACTCCTCATAGTTTTCTCTGCTCTCAAAAAGGAATACCCGATTTGTGCCTTCTTGAATGCATCCAAATTCACACGTTCCATCATGCAGCCCCCCTACTTTGCACAGATGAACAATATCAAATCCGCTAAGGCATGGGGTGTACCGGTCCGGATCGCTTAGCAATGTTTGCCTAGCCCGTTCACTTGCGCAATAGTAGACTCTGCCACGATGTCGCACTGCGTAGGAGTTTTTCCCTTTAATCCAGCCGTGGGCATTGGGTTGATCGAATGCCTCGATAAGCGACACTGGGCAATAACCACCCAAACCAATTGTCTCGGCGTACACTCTCTTTGGCGAACCGGCGCTGTTGGGCTGAACCACGTTGTCGGACTGCGGTATCTCGACGTTTAACAGTGGATCGGTAGAACGTTGCGTGCTAATGGGTTGAGCAACAACATGCTGGACAGTTAGGTTGGATACTGGCGCGATCGAGGGCAGGTCTGAACTGACACTAGGTTGGACTTCACTAACATTGGGTGAAAGAGTGTTCGTGTTTTGATAGGATGGAGATGGTGGTACGACGGCCCCCTCGTAGGTAACGTACGGGTTATGGATCACTCTGGAGCTTGGAAGTGAAGCTGCGGGTAGTGAGTCGTTCGGTAGAGGCGTGCCTGATCTGTCTGTCCACGTTGCTGCTTGTGTTCGTACCGAGTGTCCATTGTTTCCAGCATAGATAGGTTGTACGGATTGAATTTGAGGCGTATGTGCGGCCAAAGCGCGGTCTTGACGCTTTTCTTTAGAACGGGCGATTGAGTTCCGTTCGACGGTCCAATCTCGATGCCGCAACGCGATACGTTCGATGGTCTTGCAATAGACCGATGGGTCGGCGTTGCTAACACCACGATAGATCTCGTCACCGTTTGGGAACAGGTAAATGTCGGTGGGCCATCGGGTGACTTGGAATTTTTGTGCTAAGTCTCGGCGACGATCGGCGTTTATTTTTATTGGAACCAGATGTTCATTCATCTTGGAAACCAAGGCTGGGTCGTGAAACGTTTTTTTATCCAGCAATTTGCAAGGTGGGCAGTAGTCGCCATAAAAATGGAGCAGAACGATACTATTCGTCGTGGCGGCGCGTTGAACGGCGGCCTCGTAATCTTCGGTCCATGCAATCTCTCGCTCAATGGCATTAACTAAAGTCGGAGCAAAAATTGCTAGTGCTGTCAAAACAAACAACGTCTCAATTGTTCTTTGCATAGAACTAACAATTAAAAACTTTTTCAGCATCGGGAGTCCCTCATCCGCGCAACCTCATTCGGTCGAAAATGCCTAACGAGGTGGAATGTCAGTCGCATCGGTTGCAGCGGCTGGGCAAGTTTACGGGAATTGCAGAAAACTACAAAAAAGCCCGATTGTCGGAGATATGCCGATTTCCCGCTTGACATGTACAGAGCGAGAGGCCAGACTTTAGCTCAAAGCGGTGGATTTGACGGAACGACTTGATAGCTTCGTTCTTTAACCGGTCCCGTAAGGTGCCTAGTGCAATCCTCCCGCTGTCGCCAAGTGTCATCCACGGAAAGTTTTGATTGCACACGTTTGTGTAACCTTCCTCCCGATTGTCTACTTGATTGACCGGTATTAATTCCGATGTTGCATGTGGCGGATGACATAGCAGATTTCTGCTAGCAAAAGACCAATTTGCAGTTTTGCGATTTTCACTCGGGCCAAACCCCGCCTCCGTTGCGTTTTGCCGCCGTGAGTGGAATAGATGAATTCGTTTCGGACAGGATTTGATTGAGCGAGCACCGTAGCTCGTTCCGTGCCACCCTCGCCGATTTGTGTTTTGTTTTAGACCCTCTAGCCCTTTGTGTCCTCTTCTCGCGGTTACCACCAATTGAATTTGGGGTCGTGAAGCGGTTGCGCACTTGTTTTTTGTCTGGATGTTGCATTTATGCCCAAGAAGAAGCGATTTCGTTCTCATTTCCAAGGTGATAATCAGGCTAGTCCGGCAGGTGCAGGCGGGGCTGCCTCCAGGCCCCGCCTCAAAAAACCTCGCCGCCGCTATGGTCCAAACTACCAACAAGCGTTTGCGAAACCTGAAGATGAGCCAGGCGAAAATGCCGTAAATGAAGATGGGGAAGCAATTGCTACCGAGGACGGGGAAGCTCCCACGGAGGAGCCAGGCCAGGAGTTCTTCGGTATGCTGGAGATGCATCCCAATGGTTACGGTTTCCTGAGATCCCCCTCGAATAATTACTCCCGAGAAAGGACCGATCCGTTTGTGCCTGGAACGATGATCGAAAAGTTTCGATTGCGTCAAGGGCTCAAAATCCTTGCAATCATGCAACAGACTCGCCGCTCGCAAGGGCCTCGAGTCAAAGAAATTCTGGATGTCGAAGGCATGAAGCCCGACGATTATGTTAACGTCAAAACCTTCGACACCTTAACGGCCATTAACCCCGAGCGCTGGCTGAAATTAGAAATCGGTGCACAGCCGATCACCAATCGAGTCATCGACCTGCTAGCCCCACTTGGACGAGGTCAACGCGCGTTGATCGTATCACCGCCGCGATCTGGCAAAACGATCATGCTGCAACAAATCTCCAAGGGTATCGCTCTAAATTACCCAGACGTGGAATTGATCGTACTGCTGATCGACGAACGACCGGAAGAAGTGACCGACATGCGTCGAAACATCGTCCGAGGTGAAGTCATTTCAAGCAGCCTCGATGAAGATGTTGATTCCCACGTTCGTTTAAGCCAATTGGTCGTGGACCGCTGCCGAAGACTTGCTGAAATGGGTAAGGACGTTTTCTTGCTCATGGATTCGATCACACGGTTGGCCCGAGCCTTCAATAAATGGGTTGGCAACAGCGGGGCAACTATGTCCGGCGGTGTGAACATCAAAGCGATGGACATTCCAAAAAAACTCTTCGCCACTGCACGATGCTTTGCCGAAGGTGGGTCGCTCACGATCGTTGGTACAGCGTTGATTGATACGGGTTCGCGAATGGACGAGCTTATTTTCCAGGAGTTCAAGGGAACTGGCAATATGGAGCTAGTTCTAGATCGCAAATTAGCTGAGCGACGCGTTTGGCCCGCTATCGATATCACTCAATCTGGAACTCGCCGCGAAGAACTGCTGCATGATCCCGACACGTATCATGCGGTCACGATGATTCGGAGGACGCTCAACTCCATGCATCCCGTGGAAGCCATGGAGCAATTGACGAAGCAATTGTCGCGATTCCAAAGCAACGCAGAGTTTCTGAAGCTGATCGCTAGCGCCAAGAACATGGACTAACGATGGCCGTTACAGCTCAATAGCATTTCAGTACAAAGCAGTATGCCGACACAAAGCGACCAGCGGTTCCCAAAGTCAGTTCGCTTGGTGAGTCAATTGGACTTTGACCGTGTATTCCATGAAGGAGTGGTGGCCAGCGATTCCGTTTTGGTCATTCATGCCGTTCGTGGTAAACAGCCCTGGACCCGCATCGGATTGAGTGTGTCGAAACGCGTCGGCAATTCACCAACTCGAAATCGCTGGAAGCGACTGATTCGCGAGGCGTTCCGGCGCCAGAAAACGGAATTGCCACTCGGTATCGACATGGTCGTTCGACCGAAACGCGGTTCGGTGCCAGACTA
>JAYVPE010000337.1:0-5375 GCA_043757575.1 Pirellula sp. | reverse complement strand
CGATATTGGGGCGATCGAACGACGGACGCGAGTCGATACGAGCCGCAGAATTTCAACTGGAAGCAGATGATACGTATGTCATCGCACTTGCGCACGGTGTCGCTGACCGTGATTCGTTACTCAGTCAACGCATCGACTATTGGGCTCTTGGCGGCAATCATCAGCGACAAACACTGCATGGCGAAGCACCTCACATGCGTATATGTGGAACGCCTCAAGGCCGTTCCTTTTCCGAAGACGGTTCCCATGGCTATTGGACCGTGGAAGTAGACGGAAACCACGACGCTCAAATAACGGCGCAAGATGTCGACCTGTTCCGATACGTTACTCAAACATTAGATACCGAGGACTTGGCGCTCGGACGGGACGTACGGCAGTTGATGACGAAACGCGTTTCTCGCTTGCAATCGGAAAATGGCACTCGTCATCTGATCGTAAACTGGCGGATTGAAATGGATCTGGAAAATGCGTCGCAGGTTGGACCTGCTGCTCTCGAAGAGATCCTTTCGTGGCTCAGACGTGAGTACGGACATGGCTCATGTTCTGTTTGGTCGACTGATATTGAGGTCCTTTCTCCTAAGGCTTTCCCAAAGAAGTGGCAAGAGGAAGAAACGATACTTGGCGACTTCTTGAGGACCTGTTCCGACAGCCGTAAAAGTTTGGGTAAAAACGTTAATCTCAAGACGCTGGTTGAAAGTGAGACGCCAGGCAACCCTGCTTGGCAATCGCTTTTAGTCAACGAAGATGCAAACACCGTCACGGGAATGCTCGACCGTGCTACTTTATTAGGGGTCGATTTGCTACGCGGTCATAAGATCGATCTACTGGCATCCACAAGGAAATTTGGAGGTACCAAAGCATGAAGGTACGTGACATTCAGATAGATGGCTTTGGTGTTTGGTCTGGACTCTCGGTCGATTCGTTGCCTGATGGTATGACCGTTTTTTACGGCCCCAACGAAGCGGGCAAGACGACGTTGATGCAGTTTTTGAGGACGATGCTGTACGGATTTACGGCGGAGCGTCGGCAGCGGTATTTGCCTCCCGTGTTTCCAGGCAAGCCCGGTGGAGCGATGCGAGTCAGCGGTCCCGGTGGCGGTTATGAAATCGCAAGACGCGCAACGCTTAATGATCCGAGTATTGTCGGGCAACTGACAGTGACTAGCAGCGACGGAGTTACACAGGGGCAACACCGACTCACCTCGCTGCTCGGTAGCGTTGACGAGTCGATATTTACCAATGTATTTGCCATTGGACTCCGGGAATTGCAGGAGTTGAGCACGCTGGACGATACGGATGCGGCTGACGAACTATACAAATTATCGAGTGGACTCGATCGTGTGTCGCTGGTGGATGTGATGCGTCAACTCAAGACAGCACGCGGTCAAATCGTTTCGACCACTGCTGACGTGGGGCAAATGTCGACGATGTTAGCCAGACGCGAGAAGCTACGTGACGAATTGGAGCAGCATACGGCCCGAGGCAGGCGATGGGGTGAACTAGCCGCCCACCGCAAGAACCAACACACCGAAATCGAGGAGCTACGCCAACGCAGCGAACAGTGGGAACTCGAAGCGAGAGCTGTTGAAACAGCGGTGCAAGTGCGAGAACCTTGGGTGCAACGGGACAACACTCGCAATCGCCTCAAGGCTCTCAACGCACGCGTCGATCTGCCGGAGAATGCAGTCGAAAAGCTTCGAGAAATTCAAGTGCAGATAGACGACAAGCGACGACAAGTTCAAGCGGTCAAGGAGGAACGCAAGCAGATTCGACAACGTGCTGGCGAGATGCCGGTAAGCAAAGGAATTCTTTCCTTGGCCGGGAAAATCGAAGCGGCGGGTGAACAAGGACCATGGATCATTTCGCTTCAAAAGCAAATCCAACGGTTGGAATCGGACTATGTTCAAACGCAGGAGCAGTTGATCGAGGACGCAAAGCGGTTAGGGCTCAGCGAGCAGGATCAAGAATCGTTGCTCAACGACAAACGCTTAGCCAATATGCCTGACTTGTCGCGGCAAGCGATCAGTCAACTCGCTGGCCCGGCGCGGGATGTTCGTACACATCAGGTTCGGCTCAAACAGGCCAAAGAACAGGGGCTGAACGACAAAAAAGAGGCGGATCGACTGGCTGCTGAAATCAGTGGCTTTCTATCGGTAAGGAATGAAAAGGATCTCCAAAAAGCTCATAAAAAATCCAGCGAATTGTTGCTGTCGCTGCGCAAAAGTCAAAATTTAGAAGAGAGACTGGATAAGCTCGTAAAGCACAAGCGCGAGATCGAAGAGGATGCTGTCGGTATGGAAAGCGAAGAGGGCTTACCGGTCGACCATGTATTTCGATTAGCACCGCCCTTCATCCTCGGTTCTATCATGTTGATTCTCGGCTTAGGTAAGTTTTTAGGTTGGCATTGGACCAGTTCTCCGCCAATCAAAGCTGTTTCTCGTTGGCCGATTACCGCAGCAGAGAAAGCAGCTAATATTGCCCGAGAAACTTCTACCGAACAAACGTTTGGACTGTTGCTTTTTCTTTTGGGTACCGCTGTCCTGATAGGAACTTATTACTTTTGGAAACGGCTTGAGGACAGCTCCAACGACGACCTTAAGGATTGCGATTCGCAGCTCGAAGCACTCAGTATCCAAGTTCGAAAAACGGAATCCGAGCGGGAAGAATTGCTGAAACTACTTCCGGAACATGGTGGTTCCTTGGAGCAACGCATACGTGAAGCGGAACACGATGTGGCTCAATGCGAGAGTTATTTGCCGGTGTTTCACAATCTGCAAGCAGCCATGCAGCGTTACAAGACTGTCCGACAACATAGTGCGGATGCCGCCCATGGTCTAAAGTCCGCTCGTAATCAATGGAAAAAAACACTTGCCCAACTCGGGCTGGCAGATTCACTTTCTCCCAAAAACATTCGAATGCTTGCGGACGGTTATGAATCGCTACTCCAGACTCGGAGACGATTAAAAGCACATGAGGACGAACTGGATCAGCGCAAACTAGAATTAGCTACCGGCCTGCAACGAATCGAAGCGTTGTCGCTGCAATTGAAGGTTGCTGTCGATGATTTAAATCATGAGAACAAAGATCAATCTGCACGCTCGTTGCTGGAACGAGTCGAACAATCTCGGGATAATCCTCATGGCAGTTCAAACAAAAATACGGACCGAGATCGACGCGAATCACGCGATCGAGTGGACAAACGCGACCAACGTAATCGGGATGACCAAGTCGCGCTGAGAACGGCGGCAGCAACTTCGCTGCCCAAAGATGGCGTCACCGATGGACCGCTGCTCAAACTACAGGAGCTGTCCAATACGCTTGCTCAGCATCAACAGTACATCACGCTCCGTCGTCAATTGCGTACCGAGGATGAAGAGCTCTCGAAGAAACAAAAGTCGCTGCAAAGGCTGATGGAGCGATGGATTCGCGCGAGGCAAACGCACTTGGCAGAAATGGGAGTGGAAAATGAACAGCAACTCGAGGAGCAGCTTTCGCTCAAGCATCAGTTTTTGAAACTGAAACAGGAAATCGTAGATCTCGACTCGCGAATCAGTGCGATCATCGGGGGGCATGTTCCATACGATTCCATTTCGCGACTATTGGAGAATGCTCCGGCTGGCGAGTTAGAGAAGCGTTGGGAAACGCTCGGACAGCGTAGCCAACAGGCAGATGAACGGGTCTCGCAATTGCTGCAACGTCAGGGCGAAACAGCTCAAGAAATGAAGAGCTTGGCCGCCGACCGCAGGTTAGCAGAGGTAAAGCTCGAACTGGCTTGTCTTGAGAAGCAACTGGCTGCCTGTGCCGAACATTGGCGAACGCTGGCCGCTACGACATGCATGCTTGAAAAAGTATGCGAAGTCTACGAAACAGAAAGACAGCCAGAGACGCTACGTGAGGCTTCGGCGTTCCTGAAACAACTGACCGATGGCAAATACGTTCGCGTATGGACGCCGCTCGGAAAGAACGCTCTGAGGATAGACAACGAAAAGAACCAAAGCTTACCACTTGAGGTGTTAAGTCGAGGGACGCGCGAAGCGGTCTTCATCGCTTTGCGGTTATCATTGGCGGCTGCCTATTCACGACGCGGTGTGACGCTGCCATTGGTACTGGATGACGTATTGGTCAACTTCGACTCGATCCGCGCGACGCATGCGGCCAAAGTGCTGCGAGACTTCGCATCGCTTGGTCACCAAGTAATCATGTTCACTTGCCATGAGCACATTATGCGGATCTTCCATAATATTGACGTGCAAGTGCGAGTATTGCCTACCCAAGGCCAGACCGGTGACGCTCGCATCTATCAGCCGCACGATTTACCTGTCCAAAAAAATGTGCGTCTGGCACCCGAAGTCATTGTCGAGAAACCTATCGTTGCTGCGCCTGTGGTTTCCCGTTTTGTGGAAGCCGTCGCGCCAATCGTGGAGCGTTCGCCTTTACAGACCATCGAGATACCTTCCGCCCCATTGTTACCTCCTGCTCCATTGATGCCCGCAACGCCAATGATGCCCGCAACGCCAATGATGCAGGGTGTCGTGGAAGCGATTGAACTACCGCCGCCGCCAAAGTTGGAGCGAATGGGTCGCCAGCCGCGACGGCAACCGCTCTCTGAACCGATGGATCCAGTTCAATGGGAACCGACGGGTATGGATCGACTTTGGTATGACTACGATGAAGAGCCTGTGGAGGAGACTACACAGCGTCTTTGGGGCGAAATCGACCAAATTGAGTTGCCGTTAGAAGGCGAACCGCACGATCTCTGGTGGAGTACATCCAAGGGACACGCATCCTAACACGACGCGAAAGCTATTGATTTAGGGATCATACTGATGACTAGCTCGCTCGTCGTGAGATGCCTTCGGGTTGGTAAACCGTCCATTTAAACATCGGACTAATGCAAACAAAAAACTCCATTTGGCAATTTGCTACGGCCGCAAACCTGCGTTTTGGTCGCGGATCCTCGCGGTTGCTGCCAGATGAGTTACAGCGACTAAACGTAACTCACCCACTGGTCATCGTCGACACGACCATTGCAAAACTGCCTCTGGTAGTTGAGCTGCTTCTAGCTGTTAAACACACCTTCCCTAGTTTACAAGTTTTTGATGGTTGCATTGCCGAGCCACCGATAGAGATCGCGTTAGAGGCCATCGCGTTTGGAAAACGAATCGCGGCCGACGGAATCGTTGCAATTGGAGGCGGTAGCAACTTGGACGTGGGCAAGATTGCTGCAACGGTGCTGAGGCACGGAGGATCTCCTCGCGACTACTTTGGTTTTGACGCTGTGCCTGGTCCAATTCTGCCCTTGATAGCGATGCCTACCACCGCGGGCACAGGTAGCGAAGTATCGCATGCTGCGGTTTTAACTGACTCCACCGCAGA
>JAYVPE010000336.1:0-5381 GCA_043757575.1 Pirellula sp. | reverse complement strand
GACGCGCTAGCGTGCGGGCCAGAAGTCAAGTAATCACCTGCAAATCCGGACCTCATGCTAGCGCATTGAGGCTCAAAATTTACAAAGTGAGTGCCATTTGGCTCTACGCCAACGAGGTTTTTCATGAACGGAAGCTTGGGTCGAAGACGGTTAGAATGACTCATGATTCTGATTTGCCATGATCGTCACCAGCGGCTTGTTTGGCCCTCATGCGACGAATCCGTCGGGGGCAAGTCGGGCAAGCCCCGAAACGATGGTGCGACGTTCGATCGATTCATTGCACGAGTCCCCTTAGGACTCGCAAGTTGATTGCATCCCATTCTTCGTCATCGTCATTGGTCCCTTTTTCTGTTTCTAGGTACATTGGAAATTTCTTGAGTGTCTTGTGATTTAAGACTCGCCGAAATCCCTCCAGACCAATCGTACCCAGGCCAATATGCTCGTGACGGTCGACCCTGGAACCGCAGGCTTTTTTGCTATCGTTTAAATGCAAGGCACGGATCGCACCCATCACCTTGTTTTTTTTGGCTACTTTGTCCCAAGCTTTGAATCCTTCCTCGGTTGAAAAGTCATAGCCGGCCGCGTGTGCATGGCAGGTATCCAAACAGACGCCAACCTGCATAGCCTCGCCGGTGCGTTCAAGGAGCCAACCGAGTTGCTCCATGTTCCATCCTAGGTTCGAGCCTTGGCCAGCCGTGTTTTCTAACAGCAACCACGCATTCTCTGGAGCGACTTTGGCATGTATTTCATGGATTGCTTTTGCAATTCGTTCGAGGCCCGCTTCCGGTGAAGAATCCACAAACGAGCCCGGATGCATGACGACTCCATCCAAGCCCAGCGACTCGGCACGCTGCCATTCAACCACCATCGAATCGATCGATTTTTTCCAAAGCTCATCTTTTGGCGAAGCAAGATTGATTAAATAGGAGGAGTGCGAAAGAGGTCGCGACACTCCAGTGCGCTTCAAAGATTCTTGAAACAGTTCGCAATCCTCTTTGGTAATCGGTTTGGCGGCCCACTGGTTGTTGTTCTTGGTAAACAACTGAACGACGTCCATATCACACTCGGCGGCAGACTCGACCGCTTTGAAATATCCACCCGCGATGCTCATGTGAGCGCCTAGTTTAACCATGTTAACTCAGATCCTCCCAGTTTGCCTATTTTGTTGTAGTCCGTAAATTCTCGTATTGCGTGCGCGCACCGCCAACACGTAATCTCCCTGTAGCTTGGCCTGCTGGGTTGTGTGGCAGTCTCCTACACATGAATTTGTGAACGCTCAAGACTTGTATGATCAGGATGAACGATTCCATGAACATTGAACAGTACCAACTCGTCAAAACGAAGTCCTATCAAAACGTAGCCGTCTGGTCGTTTGCAGTCGCCATAACCGTTGGTCTGGTTGGATGCAGGGGAGCAGCCCCTTTCTTTTCACAGGTCTTCAGTGGTTTGAATGCTCCCGCACGCGTACCACCACCCGCGCAAGGTAGCTTTCAAGTACCAGGCACGTACTCTGGTGGCACAGGATCAACTGCAAACCCGTCGGGTAGCGGCTTGGGCGGATCCAGCTTCGGCAACAATAACAAGACAAGCCAAAACACACTGCCTACCAGCAACCTACTGAACGGAATATCGAACGCTCAGTCTCAACTGCTTACAGCCACGAACAACGCTCGCAATTCCGTCAACCGAGCGGCGGACGGAATCAATTCATCAGTCGAACAAGCTAGCGCACGCGTCGACCGATTGGGTCAGGGGGTATCGCAAGCCAGCGCGATCCTAACCGAAGCTTACACGGCACCCATCGATAGCCCATCGTTCGAACGGACCAACACGACTTATCCCAACAACGACCCGCCACCGATATCCAGCAGCAATTCTGGACGTATCGGAGACAGTGGTCCGAATGATGCTGCAAACTGGAGAACGCCCATTCGACGATAATGCTTATTGGCTACATCCTAAGGCAGTCAATCAATGCACGTGCAATTGCCTCAGTCTCGACATGCCGTCGAGCAATGAACGATGCTTTCCGCTAGTTGCAATCAACCCTGCGTTCGGGTAGATATGGTCTTCTCGATCGGAATATTGATTCCAAAAAATACCGTGCACATTGCTCTTGGCAAGCAACATTTGAATCACCTCAAGCCCATTTATCGGTATGCGGTCGCGGCTGCTCTTCGACGAACCCCCATTGACAATGCTCTGTGCTACTTGATCAGCGGCTGGAGGATCAATCGAACCGCTATCCGACATTTGCGACTGGTCCCACCACGCATAAGTTGGGTATCGCCAATTCGACACGATATTGGATTTCGAAGTTATCATCGAGTCTGGGTTCAAATGACAAGGTGCAGAAACATGGGCCAAGAGTGGCAGTCCCAAGATATTCCAATGATCAATCAGGTCGGAAATGTCCACCAGGTCCCTAGGCAAGGATCCACCTGGCCAATAATTGAGATTCAGCTCTAATCCCAATCCGGAAAGACCGAGGTCGGCCCGAATCAGCGCGTCCGCAAAATGCAATGGGCTAATGCCGTCCGATTTCTGACCAAGATATTCAGCCCAAGGAGCATCAATGGAAAGCACGACCGGCGTTTTCGGATCGCTTCGACGAACGGCTTGGATGACGCCAACCGCCAAATGCAAAACCTGTTCGTCTGTGATTCCAAGCGTGTTGGGAGCGTTCAGTCCAGCCGCTGCAGACCACAGGTGCACTTGGCCTTGATATCGCTCGACCATAAAAGTCGCGTGTTTGCATGCTGCGTCGTACATCGATTGAAAGTCGCTCAGCAGGTACAGCCACTTAGGGACAGCGTGGGCTTGCAGATTGATAAGAGGACCGCCAAAGATGCGAAGCGAATTGCGGCGAGCCCAGGCGAGTTGAGCATCGATCAACGCAAGGGCGGCGCTTTTGGATTCGGTCTCAAGCTGCCCCATCTCCATCGAAATGTTGATCGTATTGATGGCTGGGAGCATGGCTTCTGCATCCTGCTCCCATGCTAAAGTGGGTTTGATCTTGACTCCCAAAAGGGTGCTAAGTTGTTTTTCGGACTGGTGCCGTGCTTGCAACGATTGCGAGATGAAGGCACGCGATAGCGGCTTTGATGCGCTCACCGCCAGATCGATCGATGTCTGGGCTAACATCATGCATCGATCAAGTTCGTTCGCTGAAAGAATCGCTTGGACAAATGCAGATACTGCGCGGTCCATCAACGACGTAAAGGCCTCCGGTAGCTTTAGCCCCAGTCGCTGCCAATCGATGCCTCGCCCGCGAACTCGATGGAGGGTCCCTCTCGCCAATTCCAGCTGCAAAAGATAGGGCGTTTCTTGACACCGAAGCGAAGCGGTCGATAGCATGATTGGACCATACTCTTCGGTTGGCCAAACAATCGATAATTTTCCCGATTCATTGACCGTTCGATCGATGATCAAACAATCGTTTTCAATCCGATTCTTGCTGGCCCATGGTATCCCCTCGATGCCTGAAACAAACGCCGTACCCCATATTTGCGCGTCGTAGCTCTGCGCATTTGGAACTCGAAATCGCATTTGACCCATGCATGACTCAACAAGGGAAATCGGTTAGGGAATCAGTAAATGGGGGTAGTTGTGGGATGGGAAGTGTACTCGATGCTGACAAGATCAGCAATTTAGTGTTCCTATGAGTCGGAAAAATCAACCAATTCTCTCGCGTTGCGAGTGCAAAGCCTGCATAGCTATTGTCGAAAATTAGGTAACATATCCCGATGGTCCTGCCCGGCAGGCAGGAACGGCCAACATCCCATTTGGATCGATTTTAAATGCAACGTCGAAATCTGCGATTTTCCAGGCTCGAGGATGTAAAAACGGATTCACTGAACTTGCTTTCCAAGGGCTACACGAAAACAGGCGAATGGGAATTGTCTCAAATGGCCAACCATCTATCGGATTGGATGTCTTTTCCGATGGACGGTTTCCCGAAAATGCCAATTATTATCAAAATTTTGATCGGCATCATGCGAACCACTCAAGGTAAATCGCTATATAAAAAATTCGTTCAAAATCAACGCATGGCAACCGGGCAACCCACCATGCCTCAAACGGTGCATAAGCCAAATGCTGACGCCACCGTTCAATCGGTTGAACGACTTGCAACACTCATAGATCGGTTGGCTGTGCATCGAGGGCTAATCCATCCGTCGCCATTGTTTGGAAAGCTGGATTACGATCAGGTTGTTGCGCTCCAACTAGCTCATTGCGCACATCATTTGAGCTTTTTGGTGCCGAATTAATTCCGGTCAGCGGGCGGAGCCGCTGCCCCACATTATTACTTAAATGCCTTTTCGTTGTCCGGAAGCATGATTAGAGAGTCGCGTTATTGGGGTGCTGGTAAATCCCGTGATTTGAACCGCAAGTATCCAATGGTGTAACAAACACTTCCTAACACAAGCAGCAACGAAACGTAGAACATTGGACCGAGATAGGATGGCAATGCGTCTCCTCCCCATGTAGTTGCCGCCGGTACGACCCACCAGGACCACGCGAGCTCGGGATCGTGAAACACAACTTGGACAATCCAATCGGGCTGGTATGCCGAAAGGAAGCTAAACGGTTTCAGGTTGCCAAGTCGCGGTGTCGACTTGGATAGGATGAAAAGCGATAGTTGCACGACGTAAACGCTGATCACTATTCCAATTGTTCGCCATCGGTATTGATCGAACGAACTCACCATGACGCTCAATCCGAGAAGCATGAAGCCGAGTGAAAACAGATTTAGTGTCGGCACAATGTAAACGCTGGGCGATACCAACTTCAAAAGAGGTACCATCTTGGTTGTGGCTTCACCGAACGGATTGCTTACACTGAAGTTAAAAATGGGCAGTCGAATCATCCCAGTGCTGCTTACGGGCGTTGAATTGGTATGGATCCCCAGATAGATCCCGAAAAAAACTAACCCGCACAAGAGCATCAAGCCAGTTATCGTGACAACTGCGTGTGCCGCGTAGACTTGACCGCGGCTCAGTGGCTGTGCAAGCAACATCTCCATCGTTCCGCGACCAAGCTCACCGCTAACTACATCGGAACCTCTCGCAATACTCCAAACGAGAATGCATAGGATTAGTACCGGCTCATCAAACGTAAACCCGATCACGCCGTGGTAGGTTAGAAACTGTTCGAGCGGAACTGGGGAGAATTTTTCGAACGCTCGAAATTGTTCGATGAGCGGGGCGAAACCGCTCAATTCGAATTGGCTAACCGTCCAAATTCGCACCCAAGGAAAGAAAAAGACCACCAATGCACATGCACACCACAATAGCTTGGCTTCATTGACATACTTTTTCAATAGGATGCGAAACATGTACAGTCAGGGCTTTCTACTAAGGCAGCAGATCTCTGACCTG
>JAYVPE010000335.1:0-5382 GCA_043757575.1 Pirellula sp. | reverse complement strand
GCAGGCACTTCGTTTTGCATAGGTTCTGGACCATCGTATCCCCATGTCTTGTTACTCCAGGAATGCACTTCCTTGACTTGACCGATAATTCCGCTTTGAATTAGGGATACCGCTGTTCGGTAGTCCGTGTGCGAGTGGATTTGGGTGCCCATCTGCGTGACAAGTTTCTTTTGTTGAGCCAGCATTCGCATTTGTCGAGACTCGGACACGTCATGCGTTAGCGGTTTTTGGCAGTACACGTGCTTTCCCCTACTCATCGCCGATAGTGCCGCTGGTGCATGCGTATGATCGGGGGTCGAAACCTGAACAGCGTCAACATCATCATTCATTTCGTCGAGCATCTTTCGATAGTCGCTGAACTGCTTTGCCTGTGGGTGCTTCTCGCCTGCAGACTTCAAGCGATTGGAATCGACATCGCAGAGGGCCACAATATCGACTTGGGCGTGGGAACTGAGAGAGCTCAAATCGGAGGCACCCATCCCTCCGACACCGATGCTGGCAAGTCGCAATCTTCCTGCGTTGCTTTCGGCAAAACCATGAACACCTCTGGCCCAAAACGGCAGGGTTAGAGTTAGCGCCGACGAGCGAACAAGAAACTCACGACGCGGTGATTGCACTGGCTTGCACTGGCGGGACATGGACGAACTCCAAAGTTGGCGGGTGGTTGTACGGTATGGACTTAGTTTGGCACTGCAGAGTGCGGAATACAAGTACGCTACCTAGAAACCACGTTTCCGTCGCTCTTATGAAAAAGATGAATCAACGATTTTGCAGGAAGACATAGCCCGAACTCCCCAACTAGATTTTCGAAAACTTTCTTGTGGAGTTATTGATTGGGGAGGATTGGTCGTGCCCTGCGGTATTCCCCTTGGTGATCTCGATCCATTCGTGGGGATAGCCTTGAGCAAACGGGACAACATTCGAGAGCCGTGAATACTGTTCAGGGCTCAGATCCCACTCTCCGGATTCTAATCCCTCGGATAACTGCTCCACCTTTCGGGATCCGACGATCACACTCGCTACTCGATGATCATAGAGCAACCAACTAAGGGCCACTTGTGAAGGAGTCTTGCCAGATTCTATTGCGACCGCTCGAACCTCTTCGATAATGCGAAAGCTGTTTTCATTCCAGTATCGCGGCATATCGATTTCAGACCGCAAACCAATGCGAGAGCCTTCCTCAGGTCCATTTTTGAAATCATATTTTCCAGTCAATAGACCACTTGCCAAAGGACTCCAACACATGAGCCCCAACCCTTGATCCTCGCAGGCTGGCAACACCTCTCGTTCGACGTCGCGTCGGAGGAGATTGTATAGATGTTGACCGCTAATCAAACGGGTCAGACCGTGAGCGTCGGCTTTTGCGTTGGCTTTCACGATTTGCCAACCGTAGAAATTGCTGCAACCGATGTATCGAACTTTACCGGAACGGACAAGATCGTCCATCGCGCGCAGTGTTTCTTCGATCGGCGTATGCGGATCTGGACCGTGTAATTGATAGAGGTCGATGTAGTCTGTCCCAAGCCGTTGCAAGCTGGCGTTGGCCGCGTCGAGGATGTGTTTGCGAGAAAGACCTTTGTTGTTCGGTGACTTTCCCATCCGAAACCAACACTTGGTCGCAATAACCAAATCGTCACGGCGATGCTCCGCAACTGCTTTCCCAACAAACTCCTCGGAAACACCTGAACTGTACATGTCTGCGGTATCGATGAAATTGCCACCCGATTGGATAAATGCGTTTGTAATCGCTGCTGAAGTTGCATAATCGCATCCCCAGTCCTTCATGCCGAAGGTCATCGTTCCGAGACAGATTCGGGAGACCAAAAGTCCGGAACTTCCTAAATATCGATATTTCATGGGCGGAAAACTTATCTCGGAAAACTGGTTAGCCTAAGAAGACTTAGGTGCGCGTACGCTGGATCGTAAATTTTATACGAACTCATTCTACCTGGAACTGCTAAACATCGAGCGAACAATTAGTGTCAGAACATTGAATCCTAAATCAACCAGAAAATTTTCAGCCCTATTCATCCAGTGGATTAACCCACGTTGGCCATATCCAGTGGATTCGCATCGCTCCATCGGCGATCTTATGGCGCTGATTGGTAGCAAACGCTAAGCGCCCATCGCGTATCAGGTATATTTGTCTTCGCGCACGACCTGGATATCGCTCATGTATGCAACGACCGCAAAGCGAGGGAAAAAATCCTTTTGAAGAACGGTCAAGATCTTGTCTGCGGTTTCCCGCTTTGCAATGACTTCGATTTTGATATTGTCACCGAGTAGCTCGCTCACTCGTCGCTGGCGAGAGCCTTCGCCAGAAACTTCCGTGACGGTAAAACCCTTAGCACCGGCTTGGCGAACCTCATGGATCAACCGATCCTTAAGAAGTGCCTCAGCCACAATCGTCAACAAAGTCAGCGTATAGGTATTCATGGAGAGTCAGTGTCCAGCCATGGCTAAGGCCATTCGAAAGTACAGGGGAATTCCGACAAGCAGATTGAAAGGGAATGTAATCGCAAGTGCAGCTGTCAAGTAAAAAGTCGGGTTTGCTTCGGGCAAGGTCATTCTCACAGCCGGTGGTGCGGCGATGTAGCTCGCACTGGCTGCCATGGACCCCAATACGGTGCAACTCCCTGCGTCAAGTCCTGCTAATGACCCCAAATAGACACCCAACGCACCATGAGCGATCGGAGCCGCAATTCCGAAAGCGATCAAAAACGCGCCAGCGTGCTTCAGATCGGCCAATCGCGAACCGGCCACCAGACCCATTTCAAGCAGGAACAACGTCAATGCGCCTTTGAACATCCATTCTCCTTTGTCGAAAAAAGGTTTTACAGAAGCATAGCCTTCGTACCCAATAAAGAAGCCTATGACCATGCCACCGACTAACAAAACCATGGATCGAGCTGTCAGTAATTCATGCCAAACAGCCCCGATCGAAGGGCTTGCGGCATCAACCTCTCGGGTTCCAGTAGCGGTTTCTTTATCCCGCTTGGACTTGGCCAATCCAAGCACACCAATGGCTAAAGCGATTTGAATGCCAGGAATTTCCAAGAGTGTGAGCAGCGTCGGCATAAACGGTGCGACGGATCCATCCCCCAAATTCGCAAGAACGAACTTCTCGGCTGCAATAAAGGTGACTGCAGAAACAGAGCCATAGTGAGCAGCGATGCCTGCCGCATCCGCAATCGAGAATCGTCCCAAGTAACGTAGCGACAGGAAAGAACTGATGGGCGTAATAACACCTAAGGCGATCGTCACCACTGCTGGCAATAGGAGTTGTTGCCATTGACTATGAGAAAGTTCCACTCCACCTTTAAGGCCCAGAGCAAACAAGAGATAGATGGAGAGCGATGTGTAAAGATCACGTGGAATCGCCATTTCGCTCTTGATCAAGCGACAAACGATCCCGAAGGCAAATGCCAACACCATCGGAGTGCAAATGTTGGACTGAAACATTTGTAAGAGCGTCATGATTTTATTCCACTTTCAACTTGTGGAAGTTCGACGCGAGCGACCTTGCCTGTCGTCAGGTCATAAACACCGCCAGCAATGATCAGTTTTTTCTCGCGAACGAGTCGAGCAATCACAGGAGAGGATTCGGCCAGAGTCGTCGCTTGATTTCGCACGTTGACCTCCACCGCTCTGGCGAGATCGCCCTTGGCTTCTTTTGCAGCCGGACGAATGTGCTGGAACAGCCCGCTGATCTGTCCGGGCACTTCATCTGCCTTGATGGTTGCCACGACAGCTCCACAATTGGAATGCCCCAACACAAACAGAACCTTGGCTCCCAGCACCAAAGTACCGAACTCCAGACTGCCGACATTCTCACTCGAAGCGATGTTGCCTGCGATGCGGGTAACGAAGAGATCACCAAACCCCTGATCAAACACGATTTCGATCGGTACGCGCGAGTCTGCACATCCTAAAAATGCTGCGAAAGGATTTTGTTCTTTCGCCACCGCTCGGACGCGTTCGATATTGCGATTGTTCGCCAACGGCTCGCCCTTGGCAAATCGCTCATTTCCAGCGTAGAGATAGGCCAACACTTCCGCTGGCGAGGCATCCTTGGAAAGCTCTACTCCGGCACCGGCACTACAATTGCCAGCAAGCCAAGCGCTCGCCGAAAGCGTCAAGCCAGCCTTGAGCATTCCTCGGCGGCTGACAGGTTTGCTTTCGCCGTTGGCAAAATCTGCACCGCGTTCAAACGCTCGATGCTCATTTATTTGGTTGGGTAACATGAACTTCGACTCCGCAACAAGAAATTGTCATACGACGCATATGTCGTGTATTATTTATCGTATGTCCACTGAAAGAACAATAGAAAAATCGGAAACTTTGATTTTTCGACTGGAATTGGCTCGCAAATCGAGCGGAATCCCCCCAACCAATTCTTCGCAGGGCCTTATAGATCGGCGTCAGTAACTAACTCCTAACAATCGCAACTGCTCGATCGAGCGTTGTGTAGGTCGCGGCAAATGAAAAATTCGACCTGTACGATTTAAGGTAGTAGCATGCCGAAACCTAGTTCATCCGGGTGGCACGCTCAGAGGCTGTGAAAAAATGCATGGGTCATCACCATTTGGCTAACGAAACTTCCGTCCTCCAGTGGCTATCCATCTAACGCTCATTTCGAGAATCTTATAAAAGTCGTTTCAATATTTAAGAAAATACATTATCGTCGAATCCGTTACTCCGCGTTCTGAATCACTTGACCGTCGGCACGATCACCCAAATAGCAATACCTTGGATAATCGAAAGATTCAGAAAGAAATCTCACTGATCCATCACCAAACGCAAATTGAACCCCACCTGTGTGATAGCTCGCGTGCCCTTGAGCATTAAGCCAACTAATTGTTTTGGTCTTTTCTGCTCACTGTGGTTTCCAGCCGAAGTTCACGTCAATGGCTTCGCACGGAGGGATCCTGTTGAAGCGTTGCTGTTGACACTCCACTTCACTAATTTCGGCGATTTTGCGATCGACATGTGAGGTTGATCCTCCGCTTTTTCAGCCCGTCCATTAGGTGTTTCGAAAGCCTATTGGGCAGCCGTACCGCCGTTGATCATGTAGGCTAGCAAATCGAGGATCTCGTCCTTGGTCATCATCGCCAACAGATTGAGAGGCATTGGAGATACCTTAGAAGTCCCGATACTCAGGATTTTCTTTCGATCGATACTCCTTTGCTCATTGGGGTCGGATGAATCGGTATTCAACGTGATAGAATCGCCATTGAGATTCACTACCACGCCGCGAATCCGCTCATCGTCGTCCGTCACTACCTCAATCGGTACAAACTGCTCGTTGATTTCCTTGCTCGGAGTCACAATCTGCTCCAGTAGATCCTTGATGGAATACCGCCTGCCAGCACTTGACAAGTC
>JAYVPE010000334.1:0-5384 GCA_043757575.1 Pirellula sp. | reverse complement strand
GGCCAATTTCGTAGCAACCCGCCAAGTGTTGCGTCTGCTGACGTATGGAGAAACAGCTTTAGTAGTCGACATGTCGGTGGATCTAATTTTGTTCTGGCAGATGGCTCTGTACACTTCATCGCAGAAGCGATTCAGCATACAGAATCTCTTCTGACAACGACTCCTCCGCTCGATTGGTCTACTGTTGGCGTCTTTCAACGATTGAGTGGTCGCAACGACGGACAAGTTGTTTCAGGCTTTGGAAATTGAATCAACTCGCAGCCGAGACGGCCATCAGCGTTACAAGATACGCAATAGAGCTAAAGAGTTGCTAACGAGTTAGGGGCAACGGCACCAGTTCGAAACAACTGATCTGTATTTTTGACAACGACCAATTATCGTATTAAATTCGACTGCGCAGAGCAATTCTGAAATCCCCATCAATTGTTAGCAGCGGATCACGCCAAACAAAATTGGAAGGCAACCAACAAACCTAATCAATCGATCCCGGAATGTCACCGTTAGATCGGGTGAATAAGGCGATGACTGTTCTTAGGTCTGTCGATGCACTTAGGAAGTGAACTGAACCATCGCCAAAAGTAAAATTGCCGCCTCCCGTATGGAACGCGTATAGTTCACTATCATTGGTGCAATTGAGGAAGCACGTTCCGTTGGTAACCAAAGTTACGCTTCCAGAGGTGGCTGTGTCGTTTTGCAGACCACTCGTGTTGGACAAATCGATGCTGAAGCCGCCACTGATGTCAGCCCAACCCCAACCGTCGGCG
Organism: Pirellula sp.; assembly: GCA_043757575.1. Lineage (GTDB taxonomy): Bacteria > Planctomycetota > Planctomycetia > Pirellulales > Pirellulaceae > JBKCUI01. The sequence continues at coordinate 4,620 of JAYVPE010000334.1, read as the reverse complement.
GTGACGTTTGTACCAACAGCAATGTTGCCAGTACGAGGATTGATTGACTTCTTTCCGTTCACGTACATCGAGGGGCGTCCCGCGCCTTCGGCTAACATTGCTGTGTTGGATAGACCGTCGGTGACCTCTGCGATCTTAACACCGTTCGGTCCACGCGCTAGAGCTCCAAACACTTCCTTAGTGCCTAACGATGGTAAGCCTGCGGTAACAAACGCAGAGTTTCGCACGGCGTTAATCGAACCGTAGTCCGCGTAGCCCCAAATTGGCTGATCGCTTCTTGCGCTGCTCGTAAGTGCTGTGTAAAGATTCGCTGGCGGCAAGTCCCTGGAACTCGGTGCGGACGGGCAAAGCATGGTTGGCAGAACTACCTTAGTCAGTGGATCATTCACAACCGCAAACCAAGGAGTTCCCATGTTGTATGAGCTATAGACATTCCCTTGCTCAATGTAAGGCAAGATCATCGATGTCCAGGACTGCTGGAAAATCTTGGGTGTCGACAAGCTGATTCGACTAGGTGGCAGGACGCGATGAGTGCTCTCATAGTTGAGCAATGCTAAGCCGAGTTGCTTGCAGTTGTTGCTGCACTGCATGCGGCGAGCAGCTTCACGTGCCGCCTGAACGGCTGGCAACAACAACCCAACCAAAATTCCGATGATCGCAATGACGACCAATAGTTCGACGAGTGTAAAACCACGTCGCCTCCAATTGAACTTAGCCATTTAGACTCTCCCTGTAAACGAATGAGTTGCTGAGCGCCGTTAGGACTGGGACATGAACTAAGTTGAAGATCCCAGAAGCGACTCGAAAAATCCAAGTCCCAGACCTGACGACGCCAAGCAGTAATTGGGCAAGAAGATATCGGGACTAGTTGATGATAGTGCGAAGAATAGGTTAACAAACGGTTAAGTTGCAACTGTCCAGGTCACTTGCATTTTCAGCTTCTCTTTGCGTAGTTTTGAATGCCGCTAAATGAGAGGTTACGGCGTAGAGTGCACGCGAAAAATCGGCGGTCGATGCTGCGAAAAAAATACGTAAGAGAAAAATGTGGCCACATCAGGTTAAGATGACTGCTTAAGGATGGTCAAAATGCCAATCAACGAAGACGGTGATGTGGGAATAGGAAAAAAGCTAGACTTGATGTCGATGGCTCGATGGATGCCGAATGCTCTAATCGACGTCAGGTCTTGATCAGAACACTTGCAATGGGCGGGGAAACATTCGTAAAGCAGGTCAGAGAATTTAGGGTGAAGCAATCGTTAAGCTCGAGTTAATAATTCTTGGTTCCTGCAAATGGGAACACCGTGCTGCAGTGCTATGCTTCGGTGTCTACATAGGTGAGGTAACAGGCGAGGCCGATCTGAAATGCAGAGACTCCAATTCCTATCGGATGCCCAACTCTACCGCGCCACCTTACCAAGCCTGTGACGACCATCAGTACCGCGACTGTACCTACAGCCTTGAAGCAAAGAAACAAAGTCAGGTCCGGAATCGTGTTCTCGCCAATGCAATCAAGATTCATCAGCCATCTTCCGATCGGGTTCTGCTCGTATTGTTTCAAAGACACTGCGTATCGAATCGTCAATTGAACGTCGTAGATTGCAACCAATGCGATAACTGTCAAATAGGTCGAAATCGACAAAAACCTAAACTGCCAACTGCAACACACCGTTCGTATCGCAACGGCAATGCGCGATGCAATCGCACTTGTCCAGTTCAATGCCGAAAGCAATACGGACTGGCGAATCGTTAGTCCAATAATGCTCATAGCAAACTCCTTACTCTCTTGCAGGTAGTTATCGCCGAAGCTATACGTGAAGCCAATCGGTGTAACTATGTGTTTAAAAGTGACGTGCATTCAGCGAGTAAGTTTGCATAACCACGACGAAGCGTCAACTGCGTAAATTGACTTAGAAGACCAGCTACATTGCATAAGTTCGCGTCGGTCGGCCTTCAGAGATACTTGATGGCAGACTAACACACCATACTTCGCAATATAAAGTTTGCGTGTGAAGAGTCGATCCACTGACGGATATTCTTTCTTAGCTCACCTAACCCGAAAATAACTGCGGAACTCGCATGACTGTATGGTCGTCGATTTGAAAACAGGATGTTTACTGCATGACTCTGAATTGTTCTGTTCATCGGAACGCTTTAGAAAACTTAATGCAAAAATCACAATTGCAAGTGCGCGCGTTCAGCGGCACAGCTGTTTCCAGAGAAGCTTCCGGTAAGGTCTGCCAGCTTGCAACAATTCATGAAAACTATCCGTTGACAGAACCTCGCGGCTGCGTATTAATCCTTAGCAGGGAACATGCAACCGACGTATCGAACTGTTGTATGTTAGTTCAATGCCATGAATCTAATGGGAGCGCTAGCGATGCAATGGTACAGGTTTTTTTACGGCCAATTCCTTATGGCAATTGCTTTTTGCAGTGGACTTTGTTGCCTCGTCGGTTGCGAAAGCAACATTCAACAAAAGACCTATCCAACAAGCGGTTAGCGATGACGGCAGCGACCAAGTCAAACGAGAAAAGATTCGTGTGAATCTACCTTCCAAATTTGCTGACCCAAAGAAGTCTGGCCTAAAGGCTAGGATCGATGCGAAAGTGCACCGCCAGCCGACGACGCAATCAGTAGTCTTAGTGGCGGCCATTGGCCAAATAGTCCGAATGCAATTGAAACAATTGCAATTGTTGTGATCGCACCGGCAACGGTTTGGCCGACAAAATAATATAGCATTGTCTTTACCATTCCGAAATACTTTTGGTTTCTAACTGACTTCGCGATCTGCATCAATTCTGATTCTTCACCGAAGCAAACACAGTCGATACGTCGAATTATTCGACGTGTCTTGCAATTCGCATTCAGCGTTGGAGAAACAAGGCGAGGATTCAACAGCAATGGGTAGCTGCAGCTCCTAAGGCGAGCGACAATTGAATTCATCCCAACCCGAAGCGTGCGCGAGGGACATTTCCGCAGTTCCCTCGCTCACGCTTCGGGTTTTGATTGGTATTTCTTTTCCTGCCGGTCGCCTAAGACACCAAGACCAAATGAACAAACGGAAGGAAGAACTTCATTTCGGGAAGATCAAGGTAGCGGTCAACGCCTCGATCGGCCCAGCCCGCTATCTTCATCGCATTTTGGTGAAATCGATTCTTGCCAAATGACATTCGCTCCACCATCGTCATGAATCCGCCCTCCGAATAAATGCTCCGTTGGGAACCGAAGTTGAGTCGGCTAAAATACTTTGGAATGACCGTAGCTAAGAACCTTTTTGCAGCGGGTTGCAACCTAATCACCTCGGCAACTTCATCGCCAAAGTACTTGACCAACCAATCGTAGGTTCCGGTTTCATGAAGGGAGTCGCTCGTCCAATCGCCCGCTTGAAATGACCCACAGGCAAGCATTTGACATGGTCGATACAACAACGCAGAAACGACAAGCGACGATTCCGAGTTTTCAGAAACAGCTCTCGCTGCCAACTGCCGAGCCTGGAAAAAGATGTTCGAAACGGAAATGTCCCAATGTTTATCTCCTGACTGGAGCAATTCGAAAATCTCTGTAGCTGCGGTGGAATAGGCTTCCGACCGTACAATTCCTCGATCCCTAATCGCAATCATGATCTTCTCCTATACGAGAGAGTAGGTTTTCTTGCTATGCCTTGAATAGCTTAGCTTTGTCGGCATCCTACTCATTCGATGTGTTGGAAGCGTGAAGAATAGGTTAGAGAGACATAAATTTCGTGGCACGGGTTTTTCAGTTTTGCGTTTGTGCTTTGTGAGTGCCTGCGATACTTGGAATGTCGCCCATGCTTTCGACGGCATAGCAACCTCAATTGTGATGAACAGAAGAACGTTCTGCGACGAAAGGATGATGAAAACAATAAGATTTCGTGTATCTCATTGGTGCGTTGTGCTGAGTGCTTGACCTGACCTAGTTCATCGATATCTTGGCCCGCTGAAACGTTTTTCAAAACACATTCAAGGGAGGGTCCACATGGCTTCTGTGTCTACTAAAGATTTCTCAATGCATCCGTATTCGATGCTTATGATCGTGATTGGAACCCTCTCGGGTTGTGGCTCGACGGAACAGTTTGGAACGTATCAAGCGGAAGGAACAGTGACTCTCAACGGAAAGCCGTTAAGCGATGCCCACGTGTGGCTGCTTCCAAAAGAGAAATCGCATCAAGATGCCTCGCTAGTCGTTCGCCCCCAAGGTCGAACGGGTCGAGATGGAAAGTTCGTATTGACTACGTACTATCAGGATGACGGTGCACCCGCAGGTGCGTACGATGCAATCGTCCTTCATGGTGAAAATGATCCTGATGCAGCCGCAGAGGATGTGAAATCCAAAACGGCTCGAGCCGCTGTGCCGATGAAATACAAAAATGCAAAGTCGTCTGGTCTTTTCGTCACAATCAAAAATAGTCCCAATGTCATCCCATTGGATCTCAAAACCAAGTAAGCCACTCGCTTCGGTAGTCCCTTTTGTGCCCCTGTTATAGGAATTGGTGTCATATGATAAAGTTACTTTGTAGTCGTTCGGAGAATCTGAGGAAAATGCATCGATCCGTACTTCTTCCATTCACATGCTGCGCATCAGCGCCGCTGCAAGTATCCA
>JAYVPE010000333.1:0-5388 GCA_043757575.1 Pirellula sp. | reverse complement strand
TACGTTTGCAATCCAAGCGATTGTTTTGGAACCACCGCCATCGACGGCTAGAACACGATTGATTTGTTTGTCGGTCGTCATGTTGGCAATTCTAGAGCAGGACGCAATTTTCCCGCCGAGCGTTCTAGCAAACTGCGAGCTTCGACTGCCCCCACGGATCGCTTCGCCGCTACGATCGCAGTCTTTACCTCGCCATTGCAGAGAGTGAGTTGATCGGCTGCTTGCTGTTCGCTTAATCCCGTGATAGCGGCCACGATGCGTACGCTCCGTGCTTTGAGTTTGACGTTCGTCGCCCGCAAGTCCACCATCCAATTCCCGTAGGTTTTTCCCAGCAGTACCATAGTGGCGGTCGTCAGTATATTGAGCACCATTTTCGTCGCAGTCCCAGCTTTAAGGCGGGTCGACCCGCTGATCACTTCTGGGCCAACAACCGGAGCAATCACAATGTCGGAACAAGGGTTGAGTTCTGAGTTGGGATTACAGGTCAATCCGATCGCGTAGGCACCGATCTTTTGTGCATAGCGAAGTCCGCCAATCACGTAAGGAGTTCGGCCGCTGGTTGCGATCCCCACCAACACATCGCGGTTCGACAATTCGCGAGCTTTCAAATCAACGATCGCAGACTCGGAATCGTCCTCTGCACCTTCGATGGCGGAGGTTAACGCTTTCACCCCACCAGCTATAATTCCAATTACCATTTCGGGTGGAGTGTTGAATGTAGGCGGACATTCGGATGCGTCCAAGACTCCTAAACGGCCGGATGTACCCGCTCCGAGATAGACTAGTCGACCGCCTTTTGCGATTCGTGAGGCGATTGCATCGACCGCCTTGGCGATCACCACCGACTCTAGTTCAACAGCTGCAGCTACCTTGCGGTCTTCCGTGTTCATCAACTGCACGATTTCCATGGTCGAAAGCGTATCGATACCAGTTGAAATTGCATTGGGCTGTTCGGTTACAAGCTGGTGCATATTGCTTTGCAAGGTGAAGAATTATCGCGGGAGATCGACTATGATAAGTCAACGTTTAACCGGCGCAGCCGCGTGCGGTCTGCATCACACATCATACCCTAACTAAAGCAAACGGATGAGTATACCCCTTGGAATCATTGATATCGTAGTCTTGGTCGTTGCGGTATTTTTGTCGATCGCAGTTGGTCTGAAATATCGGGGCAAAAACAACTCCATCGAATCTTATTTGCTTGGCGATCGCAACTTGCCTTGGTGGGCCATTCTCGGTTCGATTGTGGCTACGGAAACCAGCATCGCGACCGTGCTGAGTGTTCCAGGCCATGGTTTTGGCGACACAGGTTTTAAATTTCTGCAGCTCGCCCTTGGCTTTCTTCTTGGACGTATTTTGGTAGTAGTCTTTTTGTTGCCGCAGTATTTTCGCGGCAAACTAATGAGTGCCTACGAAATTCTTGGCGTTCGTTTTGGGATGCAGACCAAACGCGTTGCATCCATCCTTTTTGTCGTGACGCGAAATCTCGGTGACGGCTTGCGACTTTTTCTCGGAGCGATGGTGTTAAAAGAACTCCTTGGATGGCCATTGTTATGGAGTGCTGTCACGATCGGCGTGATCACGATGCTCTATACTTATTTCGGTGGCATGCGGTCCGTGGTCTGGAATGATTGTGTTCAATTCGTTATCTACATCGTTGGCAGCATCGCCACGGTGTTTGTGATCGTTAGCTATTTGCCGGAAGGCTGGAAGAGCTTTTTCGAGTTTGCAAAAGTGAACAACAAGTTCACGCTGATCGATTGGCGATTTTCATTAACCGATCCGTTCACTCTTTGGGCTGGCCTGATCGGTGGAGCAACCCTCTCGCTGGGATCGCATGGAACGGACCAGATGATGGTCCAGCGGTATTTGAGCGCACGAAGCCAGCGCGATGCCGCTCGCGCCATATTGTGGAGTGGTATCGTGGTCTTCGCCCAATTTGCCTTGTTCATTTTAATTGGAATACTGCTCGCATGTTACTATTCCAGCCAAGCGGAACTGCCGGCAGGCATTCGAAAGGATGAAATCTTCTCGCACTTCATGATCCATTCGTTTCCTCAAAATACTGGACTGATCGGGTTGATGTTAGCTGCGATTTTAGCGGCGGTGATGTCCACACTATCCAGCTCTCTCAGCGCCTCTGCCTCCTCTGTGGTCAGCGATTTATGGCTGCCAAGTTGCAGAGTTCCCCCATCGGCAAGCCGACAACTCTGGACGACCCGTCTGCTTACGGTCTTCTTTGGCGGGTTGCAAATTGCTATTAGTATTTGGGCGAGCACATTCAACAAGAGTGTCATCGATAACGCATTAACGATTGCTGGATTTTCGTCAGGTATCCTGCTTGGGCTTTTCGCATTAGGAGTTTTCACCAAACGCACCAATCAAACAGCAGCGTTGGGAAGTGCCTTCATTGGGCTACTCGCTATGCTTTTCATCCAGTTTTTATTGCCTATCGCGCCTGATGGATTGGACAAAGGCAATAGATTGGATGCACTAATAATGAATATTCAGACTGTATTGTTTTTTATTCCTTGGGGATTCAAACTGGCTTTTCCGTGGCTCGCTGTTTTTGGCTCGCTTACTACTTATTTGTCTGGCCTGTTCCTTTCCGTTTTCATTGCTCCTTCCCACGAAGTGACACCGTCATGAATCGACAATTGCGAAAATTCCTGGGACAGCTCCACGCGAAAAGGCTTGTCGATGTAATCAGCCGCAACGCGTTAGCGTCGGTTTGGCCGCCGACAACCGGCGCTAACGCCCCCCGGCTCTTTACTATTCTTGGAAAACTCTTTAAATCAACAGGCCGGAAAGTGAAGGATGGCAATTTCTTCAATTCGTTCACTAGCTTGCGCGTCGTGCTATTTGTTTTTACGTTTAGTACCGCCAGTGTCGCAATTCAAGTATTCGCCCAAGACTCGTCCCCAGCAGCATCGGTCGCGCAGGAGACTAATCGAATTCGTGCGGACAATTTCGCGTCGATTACCAATCTAGTTAATCAGGGGATTTCCGACGGGAAAATGCCCGGATGTGTCTTGTGTGTTGGTCGACACGATGAAATCCTACTATTGAAAGCGTACGGCAATAAACGACTGGAGCCATCTGTGGATCCAATGACCATCGATACGGTATTTGATATGGCTTCCATCACCAAACCGGTTGCCACGGCGACTAGCATCATGCAACTCGTCGAAAGAGGGAAACTAAGTCTCTCAGACAAGGTCTCGAGTATTTTTCCTGCGTTTTCTCAGAACGAAAAAGAACCGATTACTGTCCAAGACTTACTGCTTCATCGCAGCGGGTTGATTCCTGATAATGCGATTTCCGATTACCAAGACGGACCCGAAAAAGCCTGGGATCGCATCTGTGAGTTAAAATTGGTTGCTCCGATCGGTTCGGCTTTCAAGTACTCAGACGTCAACTTCATCGTCCTTGGAAAGATCATTGAACAAATCAGTCGCAAGAGCCTGCGTGAATACTCGCAAGACTCCATCTTCCAACCGTTAGGAATGAAGCAGACTGGCTTTTTGCCTTCTCCCGAACTGCAAAGCAAATGCGCACCTACGGAACAACGGGATGGTCATTGGATGCAAGGCGAGGTGCACGATCCTCGTGCTTATGCGTTGGGAGGTGTAGCAGGTCATGCGGGACTGTTTTCTACCGCAGAAAATATAGCGATCTACGCGCAGATGATGTTGCAACAGGGAGCAACTCGTGGAACAAAGGACATCGCATCGGTTCGAGTTCTTTCCCAAGCCACAGTAGCAACCATGACGCAAGCCTACGCGGTTCCGGGTGGCTTGCGGGGCTTAGGTTGGGACAAACGTACGAGCTATTCTATCAATCGAGGTGATCTCTTGAGTCCGTCCGCGTTCGGACATGGCGGATTCACGGGAAACGTTCTTTGGATCGATCCCGATCTTGATTTATTCTTTATCTTCTTGAGCAACCGGGTTCATCCCAACGGAAAAGGGAATGTCAATCAATTGGCTGGAAAGATCGCGAACGTGGTAGCCGCTTCGGTCACCAAATGCGACGCCTTGACAATACGTCCAAATCCATCGGTACTGACTGGTCTCGATGTCTTGGAACGGAACAACTTTCGCGAGCTAGCTGGCCAGCGAGTTGGTCTTATTACGAACCACACAGGACGAAATCAAGCAGGGCAAAGTACGGTAATGCTTTTGCAAAACGCAGCCAGTGTCAAGCTGAAGGTGTTGTTTAGCCCAGAGCATGGCTTCGAGGGCAAGCTCGATATTGCAAAGGTTTCGGATAGCGAGGACAAAGGGTCGGGGATCAAAATATTTAGCCTCTACGGTGAGACGCGTCGTCCCACGGCGGAGATGTTGGCTGATATCGACACGGTCGTTTTCGATATTCAAGATATCGGTACTCGATTCTACACGTACATTTCAACGATGGGTGAAGCCATGATCGCGGCGGCCGAGCATCATCGCCGGTTTGTCGTGTTAGATCGCCCGAATCCGATCAACGGAATTGATGTCGTTGGCCCGATGCTAGACCCTAACTCAGAATCCTTCGTTGGCTTTTATCGTCTACCCGTTCGACATGGCATGACGATTGGCGAGTTGGCGCGCCTGTTCCAACAAGAACTAAAATTGGATCTCGACTTGCAAGTGATCGCATGCGAGGGTTGGCGACGTTCCGATTATTGGGACGCAACGGGGCTAACCTGGGTGAACCCCTCGCCGAACATGCGCAGCCTTACGGAAGCCTTACTCTATCCTGGCATCGGTTTAATCGAGACCACTAACGTCTCGGTCGGTCGGGGGACCGACACACCGTTTGAAGTAGTCGGTGCGCCATGGATGGATGGCCGAGCAATAGCAAAGCAATTAAATGACCAGCAATTGCCAGGCGTGACATTTATCCCCATCGAGTTCACGCCCGCGTCGACCAAATTCACCAACGAAGCGTGCAAGGGGATTAACATTGTCGTCACGAATCGAAACTTGATCGAGCCCGTCCGGGTTGGTTTGACGTTGGCAGCAGTCTTGCGTCAACTTTACCCCGACGCATGGGAAACCAAGAGTCTCAATCGGTTGCTCAGCAACCAAGCGACATTGAAGCTGCTGTTGGACGGACGATCGGGCAAAGAGCTTGAGCCAGCAATCCTCGACGGCGTTGGCGATTTCCTGCGAATCCGAGAACGGGTTTTGCTATACGAACGACAAGAAGTCATTAAGTAAGCTTCATTACGATACAATCACTCAAGAAGCCTACGTTAGCAAAACGATTGAGTTGGGGAATCGGTTTTGCTTGTGTTGACGCTTTTAGGCGAGCGGCGATGTGAAAACTACCAATCCTAACCCGATACGTAAGTGAGGGACCTGCGGAATCGTCCCTCGCTTACGCATCGGGTTGGGATAT